>CAYJDZ010000119.1:0-4237 GCA_964368955.1 uncultured Mariniplasma sp. | reverse complement strand
TATAATAGAAATGGTAATTTAAGGAGGTCAATATGGCAAAATTAGAAATAAAAAACCTTCATGTAGAAATTGAAGGTAAGAAAATATTAAAAGGTGTAGATTTAACCGTTAAATCAGGTGAAGTTCACGCGATTATGGGACCTAACGGAACTGGTAAATCAACTCTAGCAAGCGCTTTAATGGGTCATCCAAAATATATTGTCACGGAAGGTGAAGCATATTTAGATGGGTTAAATATTTTAGAAATGGCAGTTGATGAAAGAGCACGTGCGGGCTTGTTTTTAGCAATGCAATATCCAGCTGAAGTCCCAGGTGTAACCAATAGTGATTTCATGCGTCAAGCACTTAAAGCTACTTCAGGCAAAGATGTGGGCTTGTTTGCATTCGCATTAAAATATGAAAACATGGTTGAAGAATTAAAAATGAGACCAGATTTAGCGCATCGTTATTTAAACGAAGGCTTTAGTGGTGGAGAAAGAAAAAGAAACGAAATTCTACAATTGAAAGTTTTGAAACCGAAATTCGCAATTCTAGATGAAATAGATTCAGGATTAGATATCGATGCTTTAAAAATTGTTGGTGACAATGTTAACGCGATGGTTAATGATGAGTTTGGCTGTATTTTAATTACACATTACCAAAGAATCTTAGATCATATTCATCCAACGAATGTTCATATCATGATTGATGGGAAAATTGTTTTGAGTGGTGGCAAGGAATTAATTGAAAAGATTGATAGCAACGGTTACGAATGGATTAAAGAAGAATTAGGTATTGATTTTCAAGCTGAGGAAGCATAATGGAATCAATTGTTATTAAAAATCACGAAATAACCACCAAAATTCCTGATGGTTTTATTTTTGAAAATCAAATACTTACTATTCCTAAAGACAAACAATATCTTGAACCCATTAAAATTACAATTGAAGATGACAATAATTAGTCGCTTACAATTGTTGTCTCAAAAAATACAAGCATTAAAATTATTTTAGAAGTGGCTAGCCACGATGTTTCAGAGAACAACTATAAATTAAATCTAATTGCAAAAGAAAATGCTAAAGTTAAATATTTACTAGTTAGCGAATTAGAAAGCAAGAAAGCTTTATTAGAACATTATTTTACAGCTGAGCGCTATGCCTCATTAAACCTCATTGGCGGATTTGTCTCAAATGTGCTCAATGCGAAAATGCATGTTGATCTTATTGGTGAAGGTGCAGAGGTTAATCTAAGAGCTGTAGCTGTTTCATCAGATGAACATAAACAAACAATTGACGTCTTAATTGTCCATAAAGCACCTAATACATTTGGGAATATGACTAATATTGGGATTGCCAATAAAAAAGGTAAAATCGTCCTAAATGGTGTTGAAAAAATAGAGAAAGGTATGAAGAATGCAAATGCTTTCCAAACCTTAAAAGGTATTATTACTTCAGATGAAGCAGTCATCGAAGTAAATCCAATTCTATTAATTGATGAATTTGATGTTAAAGCCGGTCATGGCGCAACGATAGGTAAAATCGAAGAAGACCAACTTTATTATCTACAAAGCAGAGGACTCACTAGAATTGAAGCGGAAAAGTTAATTATCAATGGCTTTTTAACGCCAATTATCGATGAAATTGACGATGAACCCTTGAGAATGAGATTTGTTGACCTCGTGAATTCAAGAATATGATAGATGTAAAAGAAATTAGAAAAGATTTTCCAATATATAGTTCTCAACCTAAGCTTACATATCTAGATTCAGCAGCTTCTAGTTTAAAAGTAAAGTCAGTAATTGATAGAGTTGATCATTATTATCAATCACTAGGCGTTAATGTGCATCGTGGCGCTTATGATCTTGCTTATGAAGCAACTAGACTTTATGAAGAATCTAGAAAAACAGTTGCCAAGTTTATTAACGCAGAAGATGATGAAATTATCTTTACTAGAGGCACAACAACAGCCCTTAATATGATCGCCAATGCTTATCGAGATCTATTAAAAAAAGATGATGAAATTATTGTTACTGAACTAGAGCATCACTCCTCTATCCTACCTTGGATGGTTATCGCTAAAAAAGTTGGCGCTAAACTAGTCTTTGTGCCTTTGACTAAAGAAGGCAGAATTACAGTTGAGAACTTTAAGAGAGTTCTTTCAAAGAAGACAAGGGTGGTTGCAATCACCTATGTTTCCAATGTGATGGGCTATAAAACACCAATCGAGGAAATCATCACCTTAGCACACAAAACCTCTGCAATCGTCGTTTTGGACGCTGCACAGGCAGTGCCACACATGAGTGTCGATGTTAAAAAGCTAGATGTTGATTATTTAGCGTTTTCTGGACATAAAATGTTTGGACCCTCTGGTGTAGGCGTTCTATTTGGTAAAAGTGAACTGTTAAATCAGTTAGAACCTGTTGAATACGGTGGAGAGATGGCAGATGAAGTCTTTAAAGATCATGCGACTTTTAAAGAAGCACCTTTAAGATTTGAAGCAGGAACACCAGTTATTAGTGGAGCAATCGGGCTAAGTGCTGCGATTCACTACATTGAAAAGATCGGATACGATCAAATTCATGAGCATACGATAGGCTTAAGAGATTATACAATAAAGCGCTTAAAAGAAATTGAAGGTATTACCATATATAATGAAACTGCAGATATATCGACAATTACCTTTAATATTGATGACATACATCCACATGATATCGCAACGATGCTCGATCAATATCAAGTAAGTGTTAGAGCTGGACATCACTGTGCACAACTTGTATCAAGATTTTTAAATGTGAATTCTACACTTCGTGTGTCATTCCACATTTATAATAATCAAGATGATTGTGATATTTTAATATCAAGTATTAAAGCAGCAAAAGATTTCTTTTCTGCATTTTAATTAAGGAGACGATTGAACAATGAATATTGAACATTTATATAGACAGGTCATTATGGAGCATTATAAAAATCCTAAAAATAAGGGGTTTGTAGCAGATCCAAGTTATCTGACCGTTCATTTAAATAATCCGAGTTGTGGCGATGAACTAACTGTCCAACTCAAAGTAGTTGATCATAAAATTACAGATATTCTACATCAAGGAACAGGTTGTTCCATCTGTTGTTCAAGTGCAAGTGTGATGAGTCAAACTTTACTCAATCAAAACACTGATGATGCACAACTCATTATCAATGAGTTTTATGAACTTATTAAAGGGTATCCATTTAATCCGGATATTCTAAAAGGAGATGCAGTTGTCTACCAAGGTGTTTCACAATTTCCAGCAAGAATTAAATGTGCAACACTCGCATGGAAAGCGGTAGAACTAGGATTAAAAAAAATAAAGGAGGATGAACATAAATGATGGATGACAATAAAAAGAAAATAGATGCCATTATTGGAGATTATAAGTTTGGGTTTAAAACGGAAAACACGCCCATTATAAGCACTGGTAAAGGCCTTAATGAAGAGATTGTGCGTTCAATCTCAAAATATAAGAATGAACCCTCATGGATGCTTGATTTTAGATTAAAGAGTTATAAGAAATTCTTAGAACTAAAAAATCCAAGCTGGGGACCCGACCTATCTTTTATTAACTTTGATGAAATTACTTATTTTTTAAGAGCAAGTGAAAGAGCTGAAACAAGCTGGGATGAAGTGCCAAAAGAGATTAAAGATACATTTGAAAGATTAGGAATTCCTGAAGCAGAAAGAAACTTTTTAGCTGGCGTATCAACTCAATTTGAAAGTGAAGTTGTATATCATAATACGATGAAAGAATTAGAAGATTTAGGCGTGATTTATGTAGATACAGACACTGCACTCAGAGAACATCCTGAATTAGTTAAAAAATATTTTGGAAAAGTGATTCCATATAGCGATAACAAATATGCTGCACTAAACAGTGCAACTTGGAGTGGTGGCTCATTTATCTATGTGCCTAAAGGCGTTAGAGTTCCTAAACCGCTTCAATCGTATTTTAGAATTAACTCAGAACAAATGGGTCAATTTGAAAGAACATTAATTGTTGTTGATGAAGGCGCATATGTAAATTATGTTGAAGGATGTACTGCCCCAACATATGCTAAAGATTCTTTACATGCAGCAATTGTTGAAATTATTGTTGAAAAAGATGCGACTTGTAGATATACAACCATTCAAAACTGGAGTACCAACGTGATCAACTTAGTTACAAAAAGAGCGTTTGTTTATGAGAATGGACATATGGAATGGATTGATGGAAACATTGGATCTAATGTGA
>CAYJDZ010000118.1:0-4274 GCA_964368955.1 uncultured Mariniplasma sp. | reverse complement strand
ACCATTTTGTGAGAAATTCACTTTATCCATTGATAAAACATACTTTGGGTAATTATCTTTTACTAAATCATATGCTCCAAACTCTCTTGACCTTGTTTCGTTTGTTTCCATCAAATAAGAGACTTGAATATAAATTGGATTATTATTTTTATAAGCAACAAAATCTATTTCTAATTCACCAACTTTGCCGACATAAACTTCATAACCTCTTCTTAACAGTTCTATATAAACAATATTTTCTAAGATGAGTTCTATTGATTTTAAATTATTTCCTGTGATAGCTTCTCTAATTCCGTGGTCTGCAATGTAATACTTTTCTTCTGTTTTTAATATTTGCTTACCTTCCAAATTATTTCTTTGAACTTTGTATATTAAAAAAGCATCTTCAATATTTTTTAAATAACTTAATAGTGTATCAACACTTACGTTAATATTTTCTGATTTGAGATATCTAGAAATAGAAGTAGCGGAAAAAGTTTTGCTTGTATTAGCAAAGACGTATTGAATTAATCGTTCTAAGACAATCGTATTTCTTATTTTATATCTATTAATTACATCTTGAAAAATTGCTGAGTTAAATGAGTCTCTAAGTGCATTCATAGAATATTCATAATCTAATTCAAAAGAAGCAATTGTTGGTATGCCGCCAAATATCATGTAATCAGTAAAAGATGATCCATCATATAATTTTAAGAACTCTTTGTATGAAAAAGGGTGAACTAAAATCTCAACATATCTACCTGCTAAGTATGTAGATAAATCTGAAGATAGTAAATCGGCATTAGAACCAGTAATGTATATGTCAAAAATATTCATTGCATGAAATGCATTGATGGCTTTCTCCCATAAATCAACTCTACCGATTTCATCTAGTAAGATATATAATTTGCCTTTTTTATCTTTCGACCAGGCTAAGACGATATCGCTTAAGTCAATATAGTTATTTATTTTAAAACTATTGGGTAATTCAAAATTTATTTTTAGAATATTATCTTTAGGAATATTTAATTCTTGTAATAATTTGATATACATGTCAATTAGAGTTGATTTACCAACCCTTCTTAACCCTGTTAAAACCTTGATAAAAGGCTTATCTCTATATTTCAGTAGTTTTTCTATATAGGCATCTCTTGTGATCATTGTTATCACCTCTATATCGATTATAATCGATACAAAACGAAAAGTCAACAAACATATCGACTATAATCGATATTAAATTGAAAATGGACAAACATATCGACTATAATCGAATTGTCTTCTATGAAATGAGATGATTGGAGATAAATGAGTGATAGAACCACTTCTCTTGCAAAAAAGCTTTTTTGAATTGAACTATAAAAAAAACGGAATTATCCGTTTTTACTATACAATAGATTAAAAGCTGTCAATATAAAAAATTAATTTGCATTGTGAGTGAAATTGAGAATCGATAATTGTTGATTCAAGGCCTTTTTTAAAGGATCATATAGCCATAAGATTGAAATCATATTACTAATCCCCATAATAACTTCAAATGGAATGTCTAAGATTAAATAAGGTAGAAATGGTGTATCTAATAAAAAAACTGTAAAAGGAATATATACCCATCCATAAACAAATCCATAAATGAGACCAAATAAGGATAACCAGATTGCTGATTCTACTTTTCTTAATAATGTTGTTAGTAGAATAGGTATTAGCATCCACGCAATAAACATCGCAGGGATGAGTGTTGGAACGATAGGTCCAAAAGGCGATAAAAGATTAATTGCCGCGACATGAACAATAAGGATAAGTGATGTTTTCTTAAATCCTAAGAGTTTTGTATACAAAACAACAAGAAGCACAGTAAATGAAACATTTGGAATAAAAGACAAGGCAATCTGCTGAACAAAAAGAATGGATGCACAAACAACCATAAGTGTAAGTTCTTTTAATGTTTTTGATTGTTTACGTGTCATGAATTACTCCACACGATCTGCAGTAATGCGGATCTTTTTATTTTCTTCTAAATCAACATAATCAAATCCGACATTTGATTTTACATAAGTATTTCCATCATAAAATTCAATTTTTAAGAATGTGTTATCCCAGTCTGTCACGATTTCAAAAGAATTTGATTTTATGCCTAATAAGACGTGATTTTTATACTGCATGACGCTAAACTTATAACTACATGTAGGATCTTCTTTATAGAGCCTATTCGCACATGTAAGCTCAAAGTTTTCATTTAAAACATCGAAAAAAGATTGTCCTTCTTTGTAAGTAAGAGATTCATTAAAGACAACCATATTATCGTTATCCATGATGGTTAACTCAAAGGTTCCATCATCTTCAGTTTTCCCGTCACCCATTATAAAATCAATAACGATATAACCCAAAAGAAGTGCCGCAATCGTCAATCCTATTTTAATCAATATTTTTTTAGTCATGAGGCACCTCCTTATAAATGTTTAATTTTTTATTTAATTTAAGTCTAAGATGTTATGCCCAGGAAATCCCCAAACATCTCTTGATAATTTATATGCAACAAGTGCCGCAAATCCTTGTGGTGTTGAAAAGGATGCATCAGTTTTAGAATCAGCTAAACTCCATTTAAAACCATACTCCATTTGATAGCCCATTAAAGCTTCAACTAGACCCACACCACCTGTTTGATAGGCTTCATCTTGTGGATTAATGCCATGAGCTGTTAATCCAAGGATTACTGCAGCAGTTGATGCAGCATTAGATGTCCCCCAAGACTCAATACCGGTCTTTGTAAGGGTTGTTTTTATATAGTTAGTCGTTGTAGTCAAATAAGTATTAAAGCCTTCTAAGTCCTTATATGTAGCAAGAGCGAGTAGTGACATACCAGCTAAATCAGGATCTGCAATAACTTCATTGAATAGTGAAGTTGAAACTGCATTATTTTTTTCACCTGCAAGCATTAATGCTTCAAGGTATGAAGATGCTGAGTAAGGATCACTAACTGTTCTTTTTAAAAGTTCGGTTTTATAAGATGTTAAATCTTTGTTTTCAACTTTGTAAACAACTCCAACTTTTAATAAATCCCCGATTGACATTTCTTCTAAATTCGCATCTTTGATGTCAAGATTATCATATACATAATAATCACTAAAAGATAAATTAATATATTTTCCTGTCTTTAACTGGTCCAATGAAGCTAAAACCATATAATCAACGTAGTCATCAGATAAATAAGCAGTTAAATTGTTTTCAATAAAACTATAAATAAAATCATCCACGCTTTGATCAAATTCAGATAATGTGGAAGTCTCTACGAAAGATAAGATCATACCATCTTTGTATTCTATAGCGGATATGCCTGAAGTTGTTTTAATGCCATCTACTTGAATTTCATAGAAGTAATTATAGCTTGCTCCATACTCTTTTGGATAATGATCTTCTATGCCATTAACCATAACCCCAAAATCGAAGACTTGATAATCAATTTTTAAGTTATCCTCAATTAATTCTAAAGTAGTTTTTTCACTACCTTCTTTAAACTCAATTTCTTTATTAACAAGTTTTTCTCCTGTTAAATTAGTTAATTCCAAGGTGAATGAATATTTTTCTTCCATTTCGTCTTGACACCCAGCAAGCGCAATCATACTAAAGACTAAAAGCAGTAAATACAAGGTTTTTTTCATGTTTATTCTCCTTTTTTTATTATAAAAAAACCATGTCTTAGGGGACATGGTAAATAACAAAAAAAAGTTATTTACACTCTTAATTCCCAGAAGACTGTTACTTATCAAACATTAGGTAGGTCTACCGGCTTAACTTCATCCTACTTTGCACCTTCCCGCTTATTAGGCAGTGGTTATTGCATTTCGTCCGTGTCACGGTTGCTGGGACAGCTCAAGCATCGACTTGATTCCCTGTTATGTATAAATACACCTAGCGTTCTTATTAAGTTAATTTAATTATAAAGGAATCTAGAAGAATATGCAATTGTATTATTGAAATAAGATGAAATAATAAAATAAAGTATAAGAAATGAAAAGAATTGCATTATCAAGGGGTTTGTGATAAGATAATAATGCTTCTTAATTAATGAATGTAAAACAAGAGGAGCTATAGTTATATATCGCAAACTATTGACCAGTTTAAAGCGTTGTTTAGCTTACCATACAACGCTTTTTTTGTTGGACTTCATTAAAAATAATCGTTGATTAAACGAACAAATAAGGAGAAAAAATGTCATTCGAAAATTTAGGGATTATCCCAGAAATCTTAAAAGCGATTTCGTTTGAAGGTTATGAAACGCCTTCACCAATTCAGGAACAAGC
>CAYJDZ010000117.1:0-4304 GCA_964368955.1 uncultured Mariniplasma sp. | reverse complement strand
AACACACTTGTTGTAGCTGCTCTAATGTTATCTATATATAGATGTTAAAAGGCTACTCACACTACTAGAGTGCAATTAGCCTTTCATTTAATCTATAATTTTTAATGCTTTATATTAATTGATTACAAATTCTGTCGATGTTTCTTTTTGACGATTGAGTTCTGCTACGAATCGAATTCTATCATAAAGACCTGTATAATTAACTTCTTTTGGATTTTGAAAGTCCTCATAGTTTCCAAACACATATTCGTTGGTTGCTACCCAGTAGTATTGTGAAGCAACTATGTCTGCTTGATTTAGACCCGGTCTTAGACTATATTCAACACTTGTATTATTAAATAGTCTAATGAGATCTGAACCTAAGATTTGTGCTGAGATAATTTCATTATCAAATGGAAAAATTTCATAGGTCGTTCCAATTGTTATTGCCTGATTTTTTATAAGAGTTTTTCTAGTTCCACCTGAATTATGAATGCCAACATCAGCATTTGCGGTTTCTCGCATGATTTTTGCCATAAACTCTGTCAATTCTATTTTTCCATAACTCTCTTTTGAGTAAAGAATAACTTCATTGATGAGTGAATCGATTTGCGATACGTACCCATTAATCAGTGTTTTTAACACAGTGTTTTCAGTATTTAAACGTATATCTGAACTTTGATCTAGATTAACTGCACGTGTAATACTTGCTTCATTTTGACTGCTTATAGAAAACTTTAAATGCCCCAAAGCTCTTGCATTTGATGATGATTGAATTACTGGTTTTCCATTCTTGTACTCTATGTCATTAGAATGTAAGTGTCCATTAAAAATGGCATCGACATTTAAGTTTCCACTACCTTGGCTTACCTGTTGATTATAGTAGTCATCTTTATCATGGATAATCGCAAAAACAATGTCACAATCAAATTCAGTTTTCAAAATTTCTGTATAATAGTTTGTCCAATACGTTGGATCGGCAAACTCATAAGCACCTACCTTGCTTTTTGCAATTGAAGATTCAATACCTTCTCCTATAGTCCCAACTACACCAATTTTTAAATCACCTTTATTAAAAATTGCGTAAGCATCCATATGATCAGGTCTAACTTCTGTCCCTTTATAAAAGACGTTTGCTCCAAGTAAAGGGAATTTTGCACTCATGCCTAAAGTATTTGGATTAAAGTATTCTAAAATTTTATCAAGTCCCCAATCAAATTCATGGTTTCCTAATGTAAATACATCTAGATGCATTTCATTAAACATATCGATCATTGAACTTCCATAAAAATAGTTTGATAATACGTTTCCTTGGAGTAGATCTCCACCACTTAAAAATAAAGTTTCATAAGGGCTTTTTGTATATTCATCTAAAACAACATTCCCAATTCTAGCTAATCCCATCTCGCTATTACTTTGTAAGATAGAACCATGTGTATCATTGATATAATAAACATTTAGGTTTGAGACATCAAATGTTTGATCATTTTCCATGACTTGAACACTCACGATTTGTTCAATTTCATACCCATAGGAATCACTAACCTTATAATAAAGTGGATAAATTCCAGTTGATGTTAAATCTACTAAAGCGTCATCTACTTCAATTTGATCATTTAAGATGCCATCTTCTTGATCATAAGCTTCAACCAACTTTAAATAATTTGGAGTTTCTTGTCCAACATAATAATATATCCGGTTATATCCAGCAAATGTAGGTTGTTGATTAGCAATCACTTCAATCGTAAACGATGCATTTTTTTCATTGCCTACTCTATCTTTAACATTTAAATAAATAATATATGTTCCTGGAGTTCCAAAATCAAGACCTTCTTCATCATAGACAATAGCGTTAGTTAACTCACCATCTACTTCATCAAATGCTTTAATACCTATCTTGTAATTGGGGATATCTTGCCCAATAAAATAAGTAATTGATTTCAATCCTTCATAGTAAGGAAATGTATAATCTAGTTCCTCTGCAGCTTTTTTTACAGTTACTTTAATAGCAACTTTTATTCTGCTACCTTGAGTATCTGAAACACTGTAGTAAACACTATATGCACCAGCTAGATCATAATTAACTTCATCATCATCAACATTGATGGTTAAGATCGCATTATTTAAAAAGTCTTTAGCTGAGATGCCTTCTAAATAGTCAGGCATTTCATCTCCAATGGTATATATAATGTCTTGTGTCCCTATAATAGATGGGATTCCAAATGATGGTGTATTTGTGTTTTCACAACCATATACACCAAATATCATAATTGATATTATAAATAGTTTAATTATTTTTCTCATCTTTACCTCACTTTGCAAAATTATTATAACATAGTTTTAATATTTGGAAAGTAAATATATGTTATAATAATCGAGGAGAGGTGACATATGAAAAAACAACATAACCTTTGGGAACTCTTTTGGACATTTTTAAAGATTGGTGCACTCACCTTTGGTGGTGGACTGGCAATGATGCCAATTATGAGAAAAGAAGTCGTTGAAAAGAAACAATGGGTAGACGATGAAGATGTCTTAAAAATATTGGTGATTTCAGAATCGACACCAGGTGTTTTTGCGATTAATGCAGCAACTTTTATCGGGTATAAAATTGCAAAGTTCAAAGGAAGTTTGCTCGCTACAATCGGTGTTATTCTACCTTCTTTTGTTATCATTTCAGTTATTTCATTATTTATTATTCAATTTAAAGAATTTAAACTTGTCGAATATGCATTTTATGGTATTCAAGCAGGTGTTGCAGTTCTTATTTTTAAAGCAGCATTAAAGCTATCTAAGAAAATACATTTCACAGCTTTTTCTATTGCCATTTTGATTGCGTCAATATCGATTTCACTATTCACAGAAATCAGTGTTATTTATATACTTCTTGCGAGTGCATTACTCGCTATTGGCTTTGGCTATATAGAAAGTTTGAAAGGAGCTAAAGACCAATCATGATCGGAATTTTAAAATTATTTTGGACTTTCTTTAAAATAGGTCTTTTCACTTTTGGTGGAGGATATGCGATGATTCCACTCATCGAACAAGAAATTGTTGGTGGGGGCTATATTGATCAAGCTTTATTATATGATTTTATCGGGATTGCTGAATCAACACCAGGTCCTATTGCTATTAATATGGCAACCTTCATTGGAACAAATCAGTATGGTGTCTTTGGAGCTCTAGCAGCAACCATTGGTGTCGCACTACCTAGCTTTATCATTATTTTATTAATCGCAACTCTTGGTTCGAAATTTCTAAACTCAAGCATCGTAAACGAAGCATTCAAGGGCTTGAAACCGGCTGTAATAGGGCTTATTCTAAGCGTTTCTGTTGGACTATTCTTTAGAGGTGTATTTCCTTTAATTAATTTTAGTAAATTAGATTTTGATTTTGCAGAATTCAATTATAAAAATTTAATCATTTTAACCGTCGTATTTCTATTTGCGTTTTTGCGCAAGAAAACTTCACCCATCCAAATCATATTATTATCAGCTGTGTTAGGGATGACATTCTATATGGTGTTATCATGATGAAAAGTAAAAATCTTAAATGGCTAAAAGAAGATTTAATTGCCCATAGAGGTCTACATTCAAAAGATTTCAGTATCCCTGAAAATAGTATATCGGCATTTAATAAAGCAATTGAACATGGTTATTCAATTGAGTTTGATATCAATATCTTAAAAGATGGGCATATCGTTGTCTTTCATGATCACAACTTAAAGAGATGCTTTCAAATTGATAAAAATCTTGATGAACTAACTTATGAAGATATCAAAAATTTAGCTTTTCCTAGTGGTGACCACATTCCTTTATTAACTGAAGTCCTACATTTATACGAAGGCAAAACAAATTTACTTATCGAGTTGAAACCTCATGGCAATGTAGATAAACTCACACCTGCTTTTATGGAAATCATGAAAGATTATAAGGGAGAATATGCCGTCTTTAGTTTTCATCCTAAGGTCGTTTATTATTTAAAAAAACACCATCCAGATGTCATTAGAGGTCAAATCTCAGAATATTTTAAAAATGATCAAAATATGCCAAAAATCATGAAGTCACTCATGAAAAGACTTTTCTTTAATCGCTTTACGAAGCCAGATTTCATTAGTTATGGAATTTCTGATATGCCAAACAAATATCTTGATAAATCTAGAAAAAAAGGTCTTGCTATTATAAGTTACGCAGCTCAAACTCAAGAAGAATTCGATTTCGTAAAATCCAATTATGATAATGTTGTCTTTGAGTATTTTCACCCAAAAAAATAAATCTAAGAAATAAAAAAATGTGAACTGAAAATTAATCGGTTCACATTTTTTT
>CAYJDZ010000116.1:0-4308 GCA_964368955.1 uncultured Mariniplasma sp. | reverse complement strand
ATATTATACAATCATTGTTGATTTTGTTGCGCAAATTAAAGCAGGTACTTTATCCGTTTTTAATTTAAACAATTATTTAGGGGCATCTTTCTTTTCTGATGTTTATTATATTCCGATCGATATTTTTACTGCAATTACTTTTATTTTAAGTTATATTATGCCAACTGAATTAGCTTATTCTGTGACAGAACTTATAAAAATATGGGCTGGAGTCATGATATTTGCATATTATTTACATATGAATAAGATGAAGCCCAGAACTATTTTTTGGATGGGAGTCATCTATTTTATTAGTGGTGGTTCTGTCAGTTTTATGGCATTCCCTGCTTTCTTATCATTAGCGTTTTATTTACCACTTGGGTTAGTTGTTATACAATGGTTTTTAAAAGGTAAGAAATGGGTTGTTCCATTATATGTTTTAGCGCTAATTTTATACGATTTTTATTTAGGTTATACAGCTTTAGCATTTGTTTCTATTTTGTATATCATCGAATCTATTAAACAACCAGGATTTAAGTTTTTTAAATTTATCTTCGATGGAATGCAATTTTTAGGTTTAATTTTACTCGGAGTGTTAATGTCAACGATTATTTTATATCCTTCGATTTTATTTATTTTAGAACAAACCTATCGACCCGAAAATACTTTTAGTGGCTGGTTAGTTAATATAGCGGGACATGAGATTAAGTTGTTTCAACCGACAATTTATATTAGATTATTAGCAAAAATCTTTGTTGAACAAAAACCTATTGGGTTCTATGGTTTTGAGAATCACTATGGATTAGAACATTTCTCATTGTTTATTTCAGTTGTTGGTTTTGTCTATATGAACTATATTTTCTTCATGAAAGACAAGATTGCTTGGATTTACAAAATAGTGATATTCATTGGCGTCGTTATGATGATTTTCCCCATCTTTAGTTATGTTTTTTCAGGAACGACGGACGTTCCTTATACAAGATGGATTAATATGCTTCCGTTAGTTCAAGTCATGATTCTAGCACACGTCTTTGATCGATATGGATTTGAAAAAATAAAAATGAAGTGGTTAACAATCCCAGTTATTGTGATGATGGGAATGCTTTCTTATACTATGTATTATTATATTAAGCAACTCTTAACTGATGTAAAATATGTTTCTCGAGATATGATAACTGCGGATACAGTTTTAATGGGAGTTGCAGCCCTGTTTTTGATATTGATATTAGTTTTTGGCTGGCTTAAAAAGTTTCAGTGGATTAAACGGATATTCTGGCTTGAGTTTATTATTGCCGTTGTCTACGTTTATTCCGGTCCGTTTGCGATTAGAAATAAAATCAATACGTTTTCAGAGATGAATGAAATTAGTGATTTCTTAGAAAGCACATTGTCACGGGATGATTTTTTTAGAGTTTACGTTGAATTTGAACATTTTGATGTAGAAGATATTAATTTTAATCGAATGACTCCTTTTCCAACAAATACCGAAATTTTTCATTCTTGGACCGATAAAGAAACCAATGATCTTAGTATGCTTATCTTTGGAAGCTACGAATATCAAAGCAAGGATAAATTAAATATTTTATCTTTGTATATTAATCACTTTTTAGGGTATAAGTATATTTTGATTAACGCTGAAAAGAACATTGATTTACCTGAAGAATATTTTACGCTTTACAAACAAAGCGGAAAGTATGTATTATATGAAATTCTTTCAGCTAAGCCCTTCCAAGTTTACGAAAAATACATGACTTATGATGATTTTAAATCTGCCAGTGAATATTCAAAACAAAAATTGTTATTAATGACTGCTGTTATTGATTCTTCAAGATATCCGATGAGTGATTTTAATCTCGTTGAACAAGAATCCATCTCTTCAACTTATTATACACCGGTTAAATCTTATAATACCGTTAATAATGCTTCAGGAACGGTTGTTATGTCTACGGGAATAAAGAATACTGAATCAAGAGAATTTGTTATGTATACTGCCGATCAATTTAAAGCCACTTTCTCAAGTGGTGCGGCTTACATTCGCTCAATGTTTGGTGTTTCGACATTAAGTGGAGATGAATATGGCGAGGTCTTTATGACTTTAGAAAACGGCGCTAGTCAATCATGTGAAATTGTGACCGATGCCAGTCTTACACATCGCGTTAAATGTGAGTTTGGAATTCAACCGACAGCGTTTTATTTTGAGAAAACTGAGAAGTATGGAACGGTTGGAAAAACAGATGTTCGTTTAGAGCGCGCTATTAATCAAGCTGCTTACCTTGTCTATGATTTCAATAATATGAATGATTCTGGAATGATGGCTTTTAAAATGGGATCGATGCAAATTGATAGAAGTTTCATTGTTAATGAAAATAATGAAGAAACAGAATGCTTTAATAAATTATGTTTAATCGATTCGAAACCAGTAAGAATTTATGTGTTTAAAACAAACGACATGTATAATTCTAATAATCTCTTTAGTTTAGATTTTCAATATTTATATGATGATTTAGAAGATTATCAAAACAATATCGTTTCACCAATATCAAAAGACCATCATTTAGAAATTAACAAAGGTAGAATTAAGTTATCTTACACCAAAACGAGTCAATCATTGAATGACCAAATCGTGATGATCCCGGTTGCTTATTCTGAAGAGTGGGTTATTACCTCTGACATTCCCTATGAGACGTTATCGGTGTCTGGTGGATTCCTGGGGATAATTATTCCAAAAGAGACAACCGAGGTTAATATTACCTTTAAATTCGTACCCAATGGATTAACCGATGGTTTGAAAGCTAGCGTTGCTGGATTAGGGATTTATCTTGTTATTTTTGTTCCAGTTTTTTTGGAAAATTGGAAACTCAAAATATTTAAAAAGAGAAATGAAATGGAGGTCTTTGACCATGAAGAAACTAACAATCATCGTTCCAGCTTATAATGAAGAAAAAAACGTTTGTCCATTTTATGATGAAACGATTAAGTATTTAAACAATCCTAACTACGAGTATGAAATTCTTTATGTAAACGATGGTTCTAAAGACCGGACGATAGATGAAATAAAAAAATTAAAAAAACTTGATCAACGAATTTCATATATCAGTTTATCTAGGAATTTTGGTAAAGAATCAGCAATGCATGCTGGACTAGAGCACTCAAAAAATAGTGATGCAGTTATTTTCATTGATTGTGATTTACAACAACCACCATTTTTGATTCCTGAAATGATTAAATATTATGAAGATGGATATAAAATCATTTACACGAAAGGAAGAAGTAGAAAAGGCGAACCCAAGTTAAGGACAATCTTTGCTAATTTATACTATAAATTTTATAACTCATATACTGAACAGCCCCTAGATAATGGCGCAAAAGATTTTCAATTGCTTGATAAGCAAGTGGTTGAAGCGTATTTAAGTATTAAAGATAACTATCGATTCATGAAAGGTATATTTTCTTGGGTTGGTTATAAGCGTAAGTGTTTAGAGTATGATTTTATACCAAGAAAATATGGTAAAAGTACTTGGAGTTTTAAATCTTTATTTAAATATGGATTTAATGGAATGAATCAATTCTCTAACGTGATGATGATTTTACCAGTTATGTCAATTTTTATAGGAGCTCTTTTGTTAATTGCGAATATCATATTATTGATTGTGAAGATTTATGATTTGCCAATATTTTTAATTGGGTTAGGACTCAGTTTGCTATGGATAATGATTTCTTTCTTATTCTATGGGTTGTTCTATTTAACCTATGGAATGAGAAAACAAATTTTAAATCGGCCAATATATTTAGTGGAAGAGGAATCTGTAGATTAATATGATTAGAAAGATACTTTTGATTATAAAGAACAACTTTTTAACGAGGAAGTTTTTGACTTTTGGGTTGATAGGGGTTATCAACACTGCAATTCACATGGGCGTTTACTGGATTGCATTTAATCCTTTGGCTATGGGGCCGTTCTTTTCTAATACTTTTGCATTTATTATCGCATCAATCTTTTCATATTTTGCGAACGCATTCTTAACCTTCAAACCCAAAAACAAGACATCGATGCAGTTCTCGGCAGTCATGATCGTATTCTTAATTCGTTTGCTTGTCAGCGGCGTAATGACGACTGGATTTGATTACATAATCCAAAACTGGATTGGTATTAACTACAGTTTACATAGTTGGACAACAATCATTGCTCCATTCTTTGCATCAGCTTTATTAATACCGATTGCTTACTTTGCACTCGAGTATGTTTTTAAAAAAACTGATATTCAATAAGAAATCAATCAATATCGATTATTGTCTTTTCAAAAAAAATAAAATAGCGTAAAATAGAAT
>CAYJDZ010000115.1:0-4315 GCA_964368955.1 uncultured Mariniplasma sp. | reverse complement strand
ACTTCAATGTCTGGTTTTTCAACTAAATCAATGAGTTCAACTAATCTTCCTTTTTTGCTTTCTTTAGGAGTGCAAATACCATATTTGGAAGTATCTTCATAGGCAACTTCCATAGTTCCGAGAATAGATGCGTTTGTTTGTTCGAATGCTTCCATCATTTGCTTGATTGCTGGTTTACCTTTAGAAACATACATATCATCTCCAAGTAAAACAGCGAATGGATCATTACCAATAAATGCCTCAGCTTGAAGGACGGCATGCCCTAAACCTAATTGTTCTTTTTGTCTAATAAAATGAAGGTTAGCACCTTTTGCTATATCTCTGATCATGTGATATTCTTCATTTTTATTTTTACTTAATAAGATAGATTCCAATTCAATATTGTAATCAAAGTAATCGATAATTGCATTTTTGTTGTTGCTAACAATTAAAAGAATATCTGTAATTCCACTTTCGATTGCTTCGTTAACAATGTATTCAATTGTTGGTCTATCGATAATAGGTAGTAATTCTTTAGGTAGGGCTTTTGTGATGGGTAGAAATCTTGTTCCATATCCAGCTGCTGGGATCACTGCTTTTTTTATCATTTCAACTCTCCTTTTATTTTTTCTTTATTGGCTAATTTATAGGTTATAAAAATACCTAATATAAATAGTATCCCGCCGATGGCGTACATATACCATGGGGATTGAAAAACATTTTCTGATGTATTGTCTTGTAAAGTGAATAGTATGTTAAATGGCGATATAAGGACAATACCCAAGACAGAAAAATAGAAATGGACTTTATAGTGATGAAGTAGATAATGCATCAGTTTTCCAACTAAGATAAGTCCAAATAATGCTCCGAGTATCAAGAGTCCTAACATCGGAAGTTGTGATGCTATTGAAGTGAAGTTAAGATGGGCGATTGCAACGACAGTATCATCTATGAGTTTAATTAGTAATTGAAAGTAACCAAATGCCATGAGCATCGTTGATCCACTAAGACCAGGAATGATTAATGCAACCGCATAAATGACCCCTACAAAAAATACAGATAAGAAATAGATAAACCCACTTTGAGTACTTTCAGTTTCCTTTATAAATAGGAAGCCAACCATGAAAACAATCGATATGAACATAACTAAAAAGTGATGCCAATGATATGTCTTTGTTTTAACTTCTTTAATTAATGATGGGATTGCGCCTAAGATGAAACCAATAAATAGGAAAGTAATTGGAATCGGTGCCAATCCATAAAAGAAGTTAATAAACAAAAAGCCAATGATAAATCCTAGAGCTACGCCAACGATGTATTGCCACACGCTTTGGATAGATTTAATTGGTTTTCTTAAAAAATCATTGAGTGCGTCTATTAGATCTTGATATATTTTTAAGATGGCGGCAACCATAGAACCAGATATGCCCGGTAGGATGGAACCCATACCAACAAAACTACCTTTTATGATTTTTATAATATGCTTCATAGAATCTCCTGTTATTAATTATCGCATATATTTTATATAGGTGATTGATACTATTTTAACATACTTTTATAGTTCTTAATATGCTATAATATGTTTGGTGATTAATATGGTAGAAATAATAAAATATATCATACTTGGTATAATTCAAGGCATAACAGAAATCTTTCCAGTTTCAAGTAGTGGGCACTTAACAATATTCAGTAATTTATTTAATATTGATCTTACCCACCTCACAATTTTTTTAATGATCACAAATACTGGATCTTTTTTGGCTTTACTTATATTTTTTAGAAATGACATTAAAGACCTCATTTCTGGATCCTATAAATTTTTGATTAAAAAAGAGGAAACTAGCAAACAAGATTTTCAATATGTAGTTAAACTACTGATTGCAGTGATTCCAATAGGAATCGTGGGCTTATTTTTTAAAGACTTATTGCCTAATGATTTATTATCAGTAGGGTTTGCTTTAATAGTGACAGGTGCTCTGCTCTTTTATGTATACAAAGTAAGAGACTTCGAATGGACGAATGATGTTTCCTGGAAAAATGCGTTAGTCATTGGAACGTTTCAAATGTTTGCGATCTTTCCTGGGATTTCTAGAAGCGGTATGACCATGACTGGTGGTCTAGTTCAAAAAGTCGAGCTTAAAAAGGTGTTGAAATTCTCATTTTTAAGTTATATCATCGTATCTGTTCCAGTGATGGTTCTGGGATTCTATGATGCATTTCATGCAACTGAACCCATTCATGTAGTTGGATATAGTTTAGCTTTTATCATGAGTTTTATCTTTAGTTTCATATCTGTTCGAATTTTATATAAATATGTTAAGGTCAAAAACTTGCTTTATTTTGCAGTATATTGTTTCATAGTTGGCTTCATCTCTATTGGATTACACATGTTTTTATAAACCAAATCTATAAATATGAAAAGGTGAATCGTGCTCAAGTGCATGACTCACCTTTTTCTTTAAACAATAGATAAGATAGACTTTGAATGATTGTAAACAACAAAATGAAAAGAATAAAAAATTCAAAGTGTTCGAAAATTGAATTAAATATGGATGATAAATCAAAAATATTCCATGAGTTCAATCTAATAAATCTTCCCAAATAAATTCCTATAGACGATAAAATAAATAATGTGAAGATAAGTAATATCTCGTATTTTTTTATGCGCTTAGGTGTTATCGATTTGATTTGAGCTATAGACAATATTCCTAGTTTTAGACCAATTAAAGCACCAACTACAATATCAAAGAAGACATACCAATCGTTAATGTTAAGATTATAAATATTGGGGTATGAGATGAAAAAATCGTAACTTTGAAAATGTATAAAATCAGTCAAAATATAAAAAGTATTTGGAAAAAAAATAACCCAAAGAAAGATGCTTACTAAAATAGCTATGAGATGAACATCTTTTTGTTTTAAATAAACAGCTAATATACTTAAAAAGTATGAAAGTATTGCAAGCAACATATTCCAAGATAAAAATATGACGAGGCCATTAGAAAGAGTTATTCCTAATATAAAGCTCATCACTACAAATGAAGATGCGGCTATGAGTGTTGGGTTTGTATATTTCTTTAGTATTTGTTTCATCTTATTTGATCAACTCATTTATTTTTGATTGCATATCTGCTTCTGATAATAAGTAATCGCTTAAGATTTTATATCTGTGAATATAATCAAATACATCTTTAGGCACAACCACGCTATCCGGGTGGATCGCGTAACGATTTCTCATTGAATAGATATAATCATCTAAAACAACATCTGTTATTCTATTATCTAGAGCAAATGTTGGTTCCATACTCATACCATGAACTCCAAAATACATATCATTTCCAACAGGTAGGTCAAAAAGTTCTATGAGTGTTCTATAAATATCTATTTCTGATCTAACTAAGTCTTGCTCACCCGTTAATAATCCTTTTCTGATTTGATAATCACCGTAATCTACATACTCATCATTGCTTGGTGCATAGATAAAAATTGAAATTTGTTGTAAAATTCTTCTTTCTTCAAGTGATGTCAATTTTTTATCTAATAGCAATGATAAATCTCCATTTTTTAAACTTGAGCCATGATCACTGTAAAATACATATACACTATCATCTAGTGTTTGATCATTCCCATTTTCGTCTATAAAAAATCTTTGAATAAAATCATTATAATATTTTGTATAGTTAATATATCTTAAGGTTATCTTTTGAATAAGGTCTGCGTATTGTGGAAAATCAGTTGTTCTATCTCCTCCATAAGGATCATAGTCATAAGGTGTGTGTCCCATCATCGTGATTGGAAATAAAAAGTAGGGTTTATTCATATTTGAAAGTAAAGCACCTTTTTGACTGGTAAAATCCGCTAAATGAAAATCACTAATCCATGGAGAATGGTGAACAAGATTATTGTCTTGATCAAATGTATACCCATCTTCTACAACATATCCATCTTCTACAAAATCTTCAAATGCATAAAATTCATCAAATTCAAACAGTTCAGGATATACAACATCTCTGTTATAAAATGTTTTTTTATCACCATGGATTGCTTCTGTATAATAGTCTTTATCATTAAAGTATTTTACTAACGATGTTAGTTCATAATCTGTTTTATTATAGTCCCAATAGAGTGTCTTATCCCCAACAGGATTTAACCCAGTTAATATTGCGAGTTCTGCATCCGAGCTTACACCCATCCCAACATTATTATATACATTATTAAAAACAAAACTTTCTTTAAATAAGTTTTTTAAAAATCCATAGTTCTTACTAATTTCTGGATGATCTAATAAAAATTGGTTCATAGATTCTAAGTGAATGAGTACTAAGTTCTTATCTTT
>CAYJDZ010000114.1:0-4341 GCA_964368955.1 uncultured Mariniplasma sp. | reverse complement strand
TCGGATTAGTATTACTGCCCATTATTGTCGTAGAAATCTCAAAATTAATTAAACAAAAAGCGTAATTTACATAAGTGAGGACTCGTTAAGAGTCCTTTTTATTTGCATTTTAATCAGAAAAAAAGAGCTATTTAAAAGCTCATTTTTTCTGATTAAATATTAAATAATTATCTTTTGATTAGCGTTTACGGTATTAAATCAATTAATTCTTCTAATAATTTAATTTCTTTTCTAATCTCATTGAAAAATGTTTCATCTATTTCTTTAAACATTCTTAAATCAAAAGTATCAATTCTTGTGTCTAAAGCGATATAAGCCTTATGGTCTTTGAAGCCAAACATGACTCTTTTTGCGACACTTTTAAATTCAATTAGTTTTTCCATAAAAACAGGTTTTACTAAATAAAAGGCAGAATATTGACTTTCAGAATAGATATCATAGATTTGGTTAAATGCAATGGATTCCACATCAACTCTAACCATAGAAGTAAACCAGTTGAACCCATAGCTTCTATTTGGCATGATATAGACATCACTTTCAAACTTCTTATTAAAATCAATGATAAAAAATCTTCCTTGAAATACTGTAACAACTGTTGTAGATTTTCCACTACTTCTTACATCTTCTAACTTTAAATCAGCACTTTCAAAGTTTCTTCCTTTTATTTGACCTGAAATATAGTCTTCACTATGATAGCGGTCTTCTTTTTTTAAGATGTTTGATTCATAAACAACTTCTTTAGCAAACCCTTTTGTTGGTGTAAAAGTGACACCTTCAAATTCATTTTCAATCAATCCCTTAACATAATCAGTTTTAAAGTTAATGGATAGTCTTTTAAACTTATGCGTATAAAAGGCAGAAAATAATCCTCCACCGATAAAGCCAATCATCATCACAGGATTTGCCATAAATGCTAAAAAAGAGATAACAGTTACTACTCCTCCAATGATAATCATCATTTCATATGATTTTTTTAATTGCCTAATGCTTCTTAGATCCATTTTGCTTTGCCAACTTTACCCAATCTTTGTTTACACTTACATTTTTCAAACTCGCAATAAATTTTCCGAATTGTGAAAATCCAAATTCTTTATAATTTAATCCTACAAAAGACGCTTCCAATTCGTTTTTTAGTTGTGGTAAAAGCATTTTATTGCCTGTTTGACTCGTAACAATTTCAGTGACTTTCGCTGTTATATCTTCAAGTTTAAAACTAGATCTAAATTCTACGATCATGTCATTATGAATGGTTCTAAGACCAGAAAATGTATTGACTAAACTAGATAAGTTTTTTACACCATATTTTCTAACATCAAAATCTGAACTTCTATTTCTAAGCATATTTCCTAGATTACTTAAAGGCATTGTATTACCGTAATCAATAATTATATCTTTAATAATTGTTTCAATATCATCACCATTTTTGTCAACTACGGTAGTGCTTTCGTCTTCATCTTCATCTTCTAAATAATCAAAATATTTAAACTCATTGCACGCTGACTTAAATGCTTCAGTTACTTTCTTTTCTGAACCAATACCGATAACAGTCATCCCACCTTCTCTTAACTTCATCGCAAGTGGTGTAAAGTCACTATCACTTGTAATTAAAAAGAAAGTGTTTACTTTTTCTTGATACATCATCTCAAGTGCATCAATGGCCATCGCCATGTCAGCTGCATTTTTACCGGATGCAACATTATATTGGTGCATCGGTTTAATCGCATAATTTAGAGCTGTTTGATGCCATTCTTTAGATAAAACACTAATATCACCATAAAACCTAGCAATAACAATCCTTCCATATTTTGCGATTTCATGCATAACTGGTTTAATATATTTTGCTGAAATATTCTCTGAATCTATCAGCAAAGCAATTCTATAATCAATTGATTCCATATGTTCCTCTTTTCGTAATTAATCGAATAATCTAGTTTAAGTATAGCATATTTACGCTATTTTTTAAACAGTATTTTTTCCTTAGTTAAGGTTTAATCAATCGATTAGTTCTAGATGATTAAATCTAGCAATTTGCTTTACATCTTTATCTCCCCGCCCTGATAAGTTCACAACAATAATTTTATCTTTTGAAAGTGTAGGGGCTAATTTAAGCATATGAGCCATCGCATGAGCACTTTCTATAGCCGGAATTATACCTTCTTTTTTAGATAAATACTCAAATGCTTTAACCGCTTCTATATCGGTTGCACTTTCATAAGACACTCTATTTATCTCTTTTAAAAAGGCATGTTCTGGTCCAATTCCAGGATAATCTAGGCCTGCTGATATTGAATAAACAGAAGATATCTCTCCATTTTTTTCTTTTAAAACAATTGTATTCATCCCGTGAATAATTCCTTCATCGCCTAAAGTCATTGTCGCTGCATGTTCTTTTGTATCCAGGCCTTTACCAGCAGCTTCAACTCCAATGAGTTTGACTGACTCATTTTCAATAAAATCATAAAAAGCACCCATAGCATTACTACCGCCACCAACACAAGCAATGACATAATCAGGCAGTTGATGTTCACATTCACTTAATTGACTTTTTATTTCTTCGCCTATAACTTTTTGAAAATCTCTAACCATCGTTGGATATGGATGTGGTCCAACAACGGATCCGATTAAATAAAAAGTCGTTTCTAATTCAGTACTCCATGTCATCAGTGCACTATCAACTGCTTCTTTTAAAGTCTTTAATCCATCATGAACTGCGACAACTTTTGCACCTAACAATTCCATTTTATAGACATTTAAAGATTGTTTTATCATATCTACATATCCCATATGTATTTCACATTCAAGACCAAAAAGTGCAGCAGCAGTTGCAGTAGCAACCCCATGTTGCCCAGCGCCGGTTTCAGCAATCAATTTTTTCTTTCCCATTTTTTTCGCAAGAAGTGCTTGCCCTAAAACATTATTAATTTTATGTGCACCTGTATGATTTAAATCTTCTCTTTTCAAATAGATTTTAGCTCCACCAAGGTCTTCTGTCATATTTCTTGCATAATAGAGCAAAGAAGGTCTATTCGCATAAGTCTTTAAATAAAACTTAAATTCATCTAAGAAATCTTGATCATTTTTATAGATTTCATAAGCATTTTCTATTTCTTTAACCGCTTTTAATACTTCTTTTGGGACAAATTGTCCACCAAATTTTCCAAATTCCATTATTTTCCTCTTTCTTTTTTCATTCTCTATATTTTTTTATAACAAAAAAAGCACTCTCCTGCAAGGGACGAAATGCTCGTGGTACCACCCATATTTAAGAAACAAAGTTGTTTCTCCTTTAACAAAATACGCAATCATTTAAGATATTTATATTTTTAGTCCGATAACGGGAACTTTCCGGCTCAAGCTACTCTGATTCACTCTGCTTCTCAAAAGACCATTCATTTAGTTATTAAATATATCCATCTTACACCATCATGGACTCGCTTGATATGTTTAGCTAAACTACTTTTCTTTATCTTCGAATTTAACATATATTATACACGCTCATTTTTTAAAAATCAAGGCCATTTATATATTTTCCTTTAATCTTTACTTGGCTGTTAAACAACTTCAATAATTCAGCTAATCTTAATACTTTTTCAAGTTTGTCCCTATTAAAGGAAACTTCTTCAGCTAATTTATTTAAGTCCCTTAAGTTATAAGCTTTCATTCATTTGCTCCATAATCAATTTGTCTAAATCATAGCAGTATAAATTCCACTCTTTATAATACTTCTTTAATCGATATGTTTCTTTTGTAAAATACTTAACACTATTTATTCCCTGATTCTTGAATCGAGCTAAAAGAAAATCATCAATCATGAATTGCTTCTTATAAAAGGACATAATTAGCCCCACTTTATTAAACAATATTTTCTTATCCAATAACAATAAGTATTCCATTATTTGCGATCCACTAATGACAGGTAATGATGAAAGGTTATATAATACTTCTTCGAGATCATCATATGATTTAACATTATCTATTGTATCCACTATTGTTTTCGCAAGAGAGCTAACTCGTACCCCGCTACTTAATTCTACAAAACGATTGCTTCTACTATGTACATAATGATATTGAATGTTTTCAAAAGAAAAATCTCTGAATCGCTCTAAACTGCTTACTGTTACTTCATTATATACCTGATTACTAAATCCATAATATTCAAAAGCACTATGCAGCGATACATAAGAACTAGAAGTAATGTTCGATGCTATTTCATACTTCGTTGGTATTACTCCACTATTCTCTAAACTCACAGTCACATATAAATTCTTTTTTACTCGTTTAATATAGCCCTTCTTCAAATAATTTTGAATTGTTTCGGCCGCAAGGGTGCGAGTTTTAGTC
>CAYJDZ010000113.1:0-4383 GCA_964368955.1 uncultured Mariniplasma sp. | reverse complement strand
TCAGGGCAAGTTCAATTCCCCCCATGAACTAAACAGAAGATGGGTGGAATTGAGCGCTTTATTAAGATGAGAAAGGCGCTTTTTATCTAATTTAAAAAATCAGTAAAAATCTATGTTTTCATACGGATGACACAAGAAAGACAGTCCAATAGCATGACTTTCATACTAACAGACAGTCCCGTCATATCGGCCGCTGCACAATTAACAAAATGACTTTTATGCTTAAATTGCTATGAAGTCATTTTATTTTTTAGAATTGTAACAATATTTCTATATTTAATGGAAAAAGTGTTACAAATAGTGTATAATGAGAATGTAGAAAGAAGGTGCGAGAATGGTAGAAACTATTAAGAGTACTATTTATACATATATTATAGAAAACTATCAAGCCAGTGATCCAATTGTTCAAACTGAATTATATTCGCTTTTTAATAACATCAAACCAGCTACAATTAGACAAACACTAATTAGACTCTCTGATGAAAGCAAAATTATAAAATCAGATAAAATTCAAGGTGTATATTTTCTTACTAACCCAAACCGCATACTTGATATACATACATTAAATTTTAAGAAATACATCGAACAAAAATATCTCAAAGATCCAAATGGAGAAGTTATTGGTTATGAGACTGGGTTTAGTATCGCCAATCAATTGGGCTTAACTACACAAGTGACTAATGTAAGCTATATCTACTCTAATGCTGTAGCTGATAAATTAAGAGAGATACGAATTAGTAATCGTAGATTTGTTATCAATTCACCAAGAGTGAAAGTAACATCAAAAAATTACAAGTTGCTACAAGTTCTAGATATTATTGGAGACTTCAAAAAGTACAGTGAATGTTCTAATGAAGAAGCACAAAAAATATTTGAAAAGTATTTAAATAATCTAGAATTAAGTAAAAATGAAATTAACGAACTGATATCAAGTTATCCAGTCAAAACACAACTTGATTATTACAAGATGGAGGTCGATCATGTTATTACATCTCGATAAAGATGCATTTACCCAAATCATGACTGAAGTAGCAAATGAGTTGGGATTTAGAGAAGATCAAATTGAGAAAGACTATTTTGTTTCTGTATTTCTAAAAGAATTGCTTCAGAAAACAGATTTGCCTATTATATTCAAAGGTGGAACTTCCTTGTCGAAAGCTTACGAAGTCATTGATCGTTTTTCAGAAGATCTTGACTTAGCTGTTCAGTTTAATGGAAAACGATTAGGTGATGGTAAACGTAAAAAACTGAAATATCAATTAATTGATACTGCAGAAGCTTTGTCTATGCAAGTAACTAATATTGATCATATTGAATCAGATAAAGATTATAATTTTTATCGAATTGCTTATAGCCATCATTTCTCACAGAACCCAGTGATACTACCTTATCTTTTGATTGAAACGATTCTTTCCTATCAACCGTATCCTTGTGAAGAAAAATTGGTTTCTAATTACATAACGAAGTACCTATTGAAGTATAAGAAAACAGATATTATTAACAAATATGAGTTACACCCCTTTTTAGCAAATGTTCAAACTATAGAACGAACTCTAATTGATAAATTATTTGCTTTATGCGATTATCATATCGATAAGAAATATGAAAGATATTCACGTCATTTATATGATGTTCATATGATTTGGAATTCTAAACTATTGAGAAAAGAGATTATCTCTGACTTGGTATTACCTGTTATAAGGGATAGACAGATACACGGAGTAAAGAACCACTCATGTATGCCAAATGCAAAACCTAATGATATACTTCAAGAAATAATTGAGACAAAAGCATATGAAAAAGATTATAATGAGGTAACAAGTGATTTTATTTCAACTCCTGTTGCTTATGAAACCTGCATTGCCAGTTTAGCGGAAATTATTAAAGAGAATTATTTACCAAAAATGATACAAGCTTTTTAAGTAATGTGACAATATTTCTTCCTATGTAAGAAATTCTGTTACAAGAATAAATAATAGACTGAAAAACAGGTAAATGGCATAAAAAAATGTTATACTTATATAGCATTGATGTCGAATAAATACTATTATCTTCTTCATAAAAGACAGTTTTAACTAGTGACTTTCGTAAGAACATACAGTTCTATATGGACCCCCAGGGCAACCGGAAATACCCCCTCTGAGAGGTATTGGAGATGAGGGGAATTGAGCTTTTAACTAGGGTGACAAAGCATGTTTGTGTCTCAATAAAAAAATAGTGATAAATTTCGACTTTCATAAGGATGATACAAGAAAGACAGTCCTATCATATCGACCGCTGCAAGTTCAATTCCCCCCATGAACTAAACAGAAGATGTATGGATTAGAGCCTTTTACTAAAGTGACATCCATTGTTTTTGTCACTGTAATAAAAGCTACTAATTACCAGTTATCTCATGAGTCATCGCAATACTTCACAAGTTCTTAAATAACATAAGAAATAACCACTGCCCTCTCAGTCACTTTCATGTTCTTAAGAGGGTTTTCTTAACTTGTAAAAAAGTAAAAAGTCTTGAGATGAATGAAATTTTTAAGTTAGTTATACAAAAATTAATAAATGATATACAATAGTAGTAAATCTCAAACTATAATTTGCACTATTAAAACTATTTATACATTAAATATGAAGGGAATTACTCATGATATTTGACGCACATGCTGATATTCTAACCGATATTTACGAAGAAACTAAAAAAGGAAACAAAGATTCTTTTAAAACAAAGCACCTCACTAACTACAAAAAAAGTGGCATAACTCATAGTATCTTTGTGAATTGGACAAATCCTTATGATAAAACAAGAGATGATTTTTATGATTGTTTTGACATCGCAATTGAAGAGGTCAAAAATAATCAAGATAGTTTATCTATTTGTTATCATTACGATGACATCCTACAATCTCAAAAGGATTCTAAAATAGGTGTTATACTCGGTATTGAGGGCGTTAAATACCTAGATAGCCCAGAAGATATTATAAGACTCTATCAAAAAGGGATTAGACATGCATCATTAACATGGAATGAAAATAATGATTATGCGACTGGCATTTCAAAAACTGATACTGGTCTTTCCAAGAAGGGTGAACAACTCATATCCTTAATGGAATCTTTGGGAATGATCATTGATTTATCTCACTCAAATGAAAAAACATTTAAAGACATCATGCGCATCACTAAATCTCCAGTTATTGTGTCTCATGGCAATGCAAAATCTTTATGTGATCATCTTAGAAACTATACAGATGAACAATTATTAATGGTTAAAGAAAAAAATGGTGTCATTGGAGTTTGTGCTGTTGCAAACTTCATTTCACAAGATAAAAAAAATCAAACAGTCAAATATCTTGTTAAGCACATAGACTACATCATCAAATTAATTGGAATTGATCATGTCGGACTTGGATTAGATGTTTGTTACTATCTAGGTGATAAACAAAAAACCACTCATGTTAAAGATTTAGAAACGATAGCAGAAACTAAAAATATCCTAAATGCTTTGAAACATTTAGGTTATTCAGAAGAAGAAATTGCTAAAGTTGCTCATCAAAACTTTGATAGAGTATTAAAAGAAGTGTTAAAATAAACAAAAATGAGGAGCAATGATTTATGAAATATCAAAAAGAATTAGATTTACTAAAAAGTAAAGTGAAACCGATTTACATAGAAGCAAACAAATATGTTGTCTTGATATCTACTAAAGGTGATCAAGATATCGTGACGACAACTGACTTTTTTATAGAAGATAGCTTGATTAACGAAATCAAAAAAACATTCCCTAAAGATTTTTTTCATAGTGAAGAGTATCACAACAAAACGAAACTAAAAAATAGAACTTGGATCATTGATCCAATTGATGGGACCAGCAATTATGCTTCTAACTTAGGTTTATACGTCATTCAAATTGCTTTATATGATGAACAAGATATTGTCTTATCCTATATTTATGCCCCAGAATTAAATAAGACATATTATGCAGTTAAAGGTGAAGGTTCATTTATAAATGATCATCACTACGTAATCCCTAAAACCATTAGATCTTCAAATTTCTTAATTTCAATGGTGGGTATAACCCACACAAATGAAGATAAGACGTTTTATGAGAAATTAATTGATTTATCAATGGAGAAAAAATATAAGCTTAGAATGCTAGGCTCTATTGGTTTAGAACTTTCATTAGCATCTGAGGGTATATTTAACATCTTTTATACGAATGTTACTAATCTTTGGGACTTGTGTCCAGGACTCTTATTAGTAAGAGAAGCAGGAGCAATCCTTTTAAATGAGAAGGGTGAACCTTATAAACTTACAGATAAAAACTTATTTGTCTGCAAGGATGATGCTGCTAAACAAATCTTGCTTCATTCAATACTAAAAGGTTAAAGATTC
>CAYJDZ010000112.1:0-4405 GCA_964368955.1 uncultured Mariniplasma sp. | reverse complement strand
AAAGTGGCAAGAAGTGAAGAGTATCTAACAAGAGATATTGGAACGCCGATGGCACAGTATTGCCGCTCTAAGACAGCTTTAGGGGCTCTCTCCTATCATTTATCTAGACACAATGAAGACGATCTAATTTCAGTTCCTAGCCATATTAAAGTGTATACAATGCATCCTGGTGTGACTGCAACGAATATTGTTGGGGCAAGTAACAGTTCCTATCCTAAATGGTTTGCGCGATTAGCACAGGTATTTCTCAATATCTTTGTTCATAGTCCCGATGTAGCGGCCTTAGGGATTATTAAGCTAGCTATAGAAGATAATTTAAGTGATGATAAGATAGTTGTTCCGCGAGGGTTATTTCATATATCAGGTTATCCCACCTCAAAAAAATATCCTCATAATCTCCGAGTAGATAATCTATCTTTACTCAATCAGACGCAACAAGTCATTAGTGGGCAAATAGAAAAGTAAAGGCGGCTTGTAAGCCACCTTTTTATTCGTTTTAGCCGAGCACAATTAGTTTATCTTTTTCTTTGTTATTGGCAATTTTAACTTACTTATTATAGTTTCGTAAACTAAATAAATATAAGGGAAAATCAGACTAGAGAGGCTAAGTGTCATTTGTTAATCTTTTACCACCTTCAACCACAAACGAAATTGGAAAATAGACGGCACGTTTATACACATGATGTCGTTGGATGATTAAAAACGGCTTCAACCATTAATAACCATAGATAACGCTCAGTAGTGAGAAGTATTGAAAAAATTATAAAATGGAATAAATATTAGGCTATCGGCACCTACAATCGTCGAATTAAAGTTGGAACGAGACTGTAGTCTCCTGAAGAAAAAGTATTACCGACACCGATAGTCACTATAAGATTTGCATGTGTGTATAGGGGACTAAGATAGTCAAAAGGTGGAATGGTCTCCATCTTGCTTCATTGTAGTTGTTAATTTTAATTATTATGTTCATAAAATTTTATTCGAGATTTGAAAATTTTAAGAATTAAATAGTATCATAATGTAGTGTTTGAAGATAAATAAGACAAAAAGAGATTACTGAAACTAAGGCCTGTCGGAAGAATAATGGCGAGAGATATAACAATAAGCGTTTATAATATTTTCTAAAGTTTCGAGTCTTTTTCGTAATTAAATGAACATAGATTTTAATATTGTGTTAATATAAAACTAAATTTACAGCATTTAATCGTATTTTGATTTCAAAAAAATATATGTTGTATTCAATATCATGTGGCTAAAAATCAGTTATAGTAAATCATTTTTAGTTCATTAGCGACAATGACTAACATATCACATAAATTAGGGGGAATGAGAATGGGGTTTTTTAATTCTTTGTGAAGAGGTTTCTTTTTTGTGTATTTATATTGGAAAGCGTTAGTTCATGTCACAAGAAGGAATCCGAAGTAATGTTTGGTTGTGTAAAGAAAATCGCAAAAAAGAGCCTATTTAAGCGATAAAAAGAGTGTGTTTGATGATGTAAGAAGTATTAAAAATAGTAATTGAATCAATTTAGAGTATATCATGTCAAAAAAATGTTAGGGGTGATGTGGTTATGAACTGATTTTTGCTATGTGTTCAATATGAATTGTCTAGGTTTGGGATATTGAACTTCTAAACAACTAAAATAAGATAATGAAAGGTAGTGAGATTATGGCTGATAATAAATTTGAAGACACTCGAAGTTCTATATTAAAATTAATAAGTGTTTTTTATAAATCAAGCAACCAGAGTAAACTTAGAAATTTGCAATTTGAGGATAATGTAACACAAATAGTTACAAGAAAGTCAATTAATAATTTCGAGCTTTTTGCTTACACATTTGATTCAATATATGATAACAATTTTCTTAGTAAAAACAGCTTTATTGAGTATATTCAAAGAGAACGTAATAAAGAATCAAAAGATAATAAGTTAGTCAATTTGTATTTCTCGTCATTTGATATTGAAGATCGCGAGAAAACAATTGACTTAGCATTTGGCGTTTTTGAGCAACATCAAGCTATGATAAGAAATTATGAAAGTATATACATAAATGCAAAACGAACAAGTGAAAAGTTTGAAAGTAGAATATTCAATGACAAATTCTATTCTAATGATTACAAGTATACTGATATATCGTTTGACGTATTTCTATCACACAGGTATTTCTTAAGATTCTATAACATTATTGTATTTTATATTTTAACCGCTCACTATGACTTAATCGTTTATGTAGACTGGATTTTTGATCATACAGTTGACAGAAAAAAATTGAGTGAAGATACTGTAAAATTACTCAAATATAGATTAGCGCAATCGAATAAATTAGTTTTTTTTAATATTGTCAATTCTAACACTACAAATTGGATGGCATGGGAAGTTGGATACTTTTCCTGCTTAAGAGAAGACAGTATAGCAATATTAGATTTAGATGGCTATTGTACAGGAAATAAAAATGTAGAAGTATTATCTTCGAACGATAGAATATTATTTGATGATGTGAAAGGATTATATTTATTTGGTAGTGGACTGGCAATTAGAGACTGGGTATAAGAATTTAGGAATATAAGAGAAAAGGAGAAATTATGAGAAAAGCTTTATTTATTGGTATTGACAACTATGAGGTGAAGAAACTTCTTAACTGCGTCAATGATGCAACAGCGTTATCAACGTTATTTCAGTATAACGATGATGGGTCGGTGAATTTTGCAACAAAAGAATTACTTAATGAAGAGGCGACAAGAGCAAATACTAGAAAACACATAAAAGAATTATTTGATGGGGATTCTGAAATGGTTCTCTTGTATTTTAGTGGACACGGACTGGATGATGAAAAAGATGGTGTTATCGTTACAGTGGACTTTGATGAAGATGATTATGGGCTAAGAATGGAAGAAATATTATCTTTGGCTAACAAATCTAAATGTAAGAACAAAATAATAATCCTTGATTGTTGCAAAGGTGGTTTATTTGGAAAAAGCCATGGAATTGTTGGCGATAACAGTTCACTCTCTAATGGATTAACAATATTAACTGCAACAACAGAGACTGGGTTAGCTAGCGATGGTGGTTTTCTAGACGGACATGGATTATTTACAAAGCTGATGATAGAAGCATTAAAAGGCGGAGCATACGATATATTAGGTAGGGTGACACCAGGAAGTGTATATGCATATATAGATCAAGCATTAGGAGCATGGGAGCAAAGACCTGTTTTTAAAACTAATGTAAGTGAGTTTTCAATAATTAGACAAGGTTATCCTAGAATTCCCTTACAAACTTTACAAAAGATTACCAAATACTTTAACAAACCTAATATGGAGATGACTTTAGATCCCTCATTCGAAGAAACAAACATCAAAGGTGGATATCATGCTGAAAAAGAACCATATGCAGTTCCAGAAAATATAGCAATTCTAAAGGATTTGCAAAAGTTAAATCGCAACGGACTGTTAATTCCGAAAGATGCAGCCCATATGTACGATGTGGTAATGGAATCTAAAAGTTGCATTTTAACACCTTTAGGTAAACATTATTGGAATTTGGTTAAAAAGAAAAAAATATAGGAGAGAGATAAAAATGTACAATTTATTCATAAGTCATTCTTGGAGTTACCCAGACAGTTATGTGTCACTATGTAATTTACTAGATAATGCTGCTTACTTTAGTTACAAAAACTATTCAGTTCCAAAAGATGATCCATTAAGAATTAGTTCTAAGACCGATCACTATTATGCATTACAATTAAGACGCAAACTAACAGAACAAATGAAATACTCAAGTGTGGTATTAATCATGGCAGGTGTTTATTCGTCTTACAGTGACACTATTGATATGGAAATAAGTATAGCAAAGGAACTAAATAAACCAATAATTGCAATCGAACCTTGGGGATCAGAAAAAACTTCAACAAAAGTAAAAAATAACGCTGATGTTATTGTTAAATGGAATACAGACTCTATAGTTAAAGCCATAAAAGAATACTCAATTTAGGTGAATTATATGGAAAAGGTGAAAGTGTTTATTTCGTTTGATTATGATTATGACATTGATATAAAAGGCTCACTCGTGGCACAATCAAAAATTGATGATTCACCATTTGATATCATTGATATGTCAATAAGTGAGGCAATTGATGTTAAGTGGAAAAATAATGCGCGAAAGAGAATTAAGTCCTGCGATTGCGTTATTATACTCTGTGGAGAGCATACTGATTCAGCTAAAGGCGTAACCGCTGAGTTAACAATAACTCAGGAAGAAAGCATACCCTATTTTTTGTTAAAAGGTAGAAAAGAAAAAGAGGTCAAAAAACCTCTTGGTTCAAAATCAACTGACAAAATTTACAGATGGACATGGGATAACTTAAAGCTATTACTTAAAGGAAATAGATAGTAATGGATATTTTACT
>CAYJDZ010000111.1:0-4425 GCA_964368955.1 uncultured Mariniplasma sp. | reverse complement strand
TTTCTAGATTTGATACATGTATATCGGATAATTTATATGATGAACTGGTTTTAAAGCACTTTAACTATGTTAAACAGCTTAGAGTATCGAGTGATGACATTGATGCGCTAAATAGATTCATGCGTGAACATCCTGACTATATATATAGTTCTCCTGCCATATACTTAGTAGATCAAATGACAAGCACGACTACATTGATGTCATTAATATCTTTAATTGTCTCGATTCTATTTGGCATTGTTTCTTCTGTGTTAATCTATCTTTTTGTTGGTAGTCACATTGAGAAAAACAAAAAACAAATTGGCATATTAAGATCTCTCGGTTTTTCTAGAAAAAATATCAGACAAATGTTTATAGTTGAAAACATCTTATTAACGCTAATAGTTTGGATATGCTCATATATAGGTGTCATATTAGTCATACAACTGTTTAACAATTATTTTAAAAAATTATATGGTCTACATTTTAACTACTTAAATTTTTCCGTACTAACCTATGCAGTTATTTCTCTTGTTTTAGTTTTAGTTGTTAGTTTTATAACAATTCTACCTGTCAACAAATTGATGAAAAAACCAATCATTTCAGTCATTAAGTAGTGATAGAGCACTAAAGAAATACAATTGTTATAGCCCTATAAATACAAAGGCCTTTTAAAACAGACTGTTGTTTTGACTAATATCACCTTTGAAGAAGCTTGTGGTCATAATTAAAACGGAAATTTCCATCTGGATTTCCGTTTTCTTTTGCACTATTATCCTTTATATCCTAAATTACATCAGATAGAGGTCTCTTAGAGAATGAAGTGAATTCAGGGTAACCAATTAAAACTGCCTGGTCTATCATAAATAGATTGCCATCAATAACGGTATTGTAATAATTTTTTTGATAATTTTAAACTTACAAGGCTGCCTGAACCAGAAAAGACATGAGATCCTATACTTGTAACATGCGATCCTCTTGCTTTTTTATGTTAATTTATCTATTTTTTTATGTACATACTACGTTTTAGAACCCTTTACAAATGTCTTCGTATTTTTATAATTAGGAAATAGTTATTATTATATAACAAGCCATGTTAAACGCCTCTTTCTTATTCTTATCTTAACATGTCTATTCTAAATCTGTCCAACTAAGTATAACCTATCCAATATTTCCAAAGTGAGTTCTGATTTGACTTTTTTAATATTGGACTGAGCGGCACTATCTAACTTTTCTGATAAAGATTTAGTTGTACTTTCAAACATAAGATTATAATCGTCAATGTAACCATTTATTCTTGATTTCATATCATTTATCTTGATTAATTGCTCGTCAAATAAATTAGAACTCTGGTTGGTCTTTTGCTCTATAAGTGATTGTAGATCCTTAATCTGATCTTCATACTCACCTATTCTCAACAAGGTCATATTTAGTTGGTCCAGTAAGTCTTTATATTCATTCATTTATTAACCCTCTCAATCTCGCTATTTTGGATTTCAGTTCTTCTTTTACATGTCCAATCATTTGATTGTCTAAAACTAATTTATACACTTCAGGATTACTAAATTCTATTTTGGTTAATAAGCCCTTAACTTTATCAAAGGTTTCATACCCGAAAATATATCTAACTATATTTTGATAATCCTGACTTTTTGCCTTACTTAAATTAGTCGCAACTTCCATTGCACTATCATAATTGTCCAACAAACTGAAATCTTCTAAGTATGGCATCTTTTCTTGATCTCTCATGGCTGACTTATACTCATCAAATTCAATTCGTTTTTCACAAATCTTCCTAATTCTAATAGATTCAATCAGTTCCTCATATCTTTCTTTTAATAAGCTAATCTCGTGATCAGTTAGGTTCATGATTAAGGCGGTATTCTGTTGATTTTTTAATTGAACAACTTCATCTTCCAAGTAACCTATAAACTCTCCATAAAGCCGTTGATACTCCTCAATTTCATTAGTGGAAAATCTATCTTTGTAGTTTTGCATCTTTTCATAAAAAGGATTGTCTTTAATAGCTAAACTGATGCCGTCAAATTTTTCGTCCTTTTCAAACTGTTTTAAAATATTTTTGATTGCGACATTGTTTTTCTTGTTTGCTTTAACGAAATTTTTGTCTTCAATCCATTTCAGTGCTTGTCTAATAAAGACTTCTGGTTCAATGGATATATCTAAGTAATGTCGAATTTCATCTTCTTCGAGAGCTTCTATCATTTGACTGTCACTAAATTTAAACAACATTTCTTTTATTTCAACTTCGTTTTTTAGTTTTGACTCACATATAATGATACTATCCTCTGCACGAGTGGTAGACACATATAGTTTGTTAAATGTCATTGTTGATATTTTGTTGTTGAGACTAGACAGTTCTTTAAAGATATCCAAATTATCAGATATTAAATTGTATATAATCACACTTTTACTTTCTAGTCCTTTTGCATTTTGAACGGTTATGATTTGATCAAAGATGTTTGGGTCATCATCGAAATCATCATTTGTTTTTATGATTTCTATAACTTCTTTTTTTGTAGCCTCATTATCTACGATTAAGTAGCAGTCAACAGCTTTTGGAAATTCATATAAAACTTGTTGGATAAGTTCAGTGTCCTCAGCTAAACATGCCCAATTCGTATCGGCTTTATTAGGGTTTGCAGATACTTCAGGTTCCAAATCTTCTCTTTCTGTTGTTAGCTTTAACTTTGAACGAAGTGACGTCAAATGGTTAATATATTCTAGTAGATTAGGACCGCATCTATGTGTTATTTTTAAATTTTTTCTATTGATTTGCTCTTTTTCTGTGTAAACATATGAATTGAACCTACCATAGTCATAAACCGTCGGATTAATGGTTTGATTCTGGTCGCCAAATAAACTTATGTTATTGCTATAAGACTTAGACAATTTAACTATCGCTTTGATTTGCGTCTCTGTCAAATCTTGTATCTCATCAACGATTATGCCATCATATTTTTCATCTTCGGTGATTTCAATGTTCAAAATATGCATTGCGTAATCATTATCGTCTATCGAGTCTATTCTTTTAAGTTCTTCGTTATATTTCTTTTTGATCTCAATCATATATCTAATATATAAATCCGGGACTTTGTCTTTCCTTAGCTCTTTCTCTATCTCTTCATCTGATAAAAAACGATAAATATTTTTGGGGACTCTGAGTTCATTGAGGCGTTTAATCATTGATTCAGTAAAAATACTTGTAACTTTAGCCTCGAATTGTATCTTGTCTTTTTTACTATTATATAGATTTGTTATATCGAGCAGAATTTCATTTTTAAACGTTTTTTCGGATATTTCATCGTACCGTAGTTTGTCCAATAATATTCGTTTAATCTTGTTCTTTTCATTTATAGACAGATCATCTCTATTAATAAAATCATTTATAAACACTCCTGCCGTTTGATTATCCAATTCAAATTCACTATTGCACTGAAAATGGCCCTTCATTATGCCTCGAATATATGAATAGACAAAGTAGTCAGAAAAAATAATGTCATGGGCTGTTTTACTAGTCGACTTATATCCTTCAATAATCTTTTTGATTATATTTCTAGCTTCATACTCATCTATAATTTGATTATCATAGCTATTTTCAATCAAGTTTGAAAATTGATTTATTTTAAAATTATTACTGTTTATATCGATTCCGTCCATCTTGAAAGAGTCTCGTGCCCTTTTTAAAAGGTTATCTGTATACGTAAGATATAAATACTTTTTATCAGAATCATAATACAGCCACTGCTTCATTAACTCAAAACTTATTATAGTTTTTCCTGTCCCGGCACTACCATTAACGAGAGCGGGTTGTTTTAAATCCAGAACCTTTCTTTGCTCTGATGTTAGACAAAACCAAAACTTATGTGTAAAACCTGCGGCTTCGGATTCTTTTTTTAAAGGTGCTGAAAACTCAGAAATATATTTGAGTGCTTCTCTTTCATAAATTTTTGCTTTTCTTTTTTCTTGTTCTTTTGTTACACTATAATCTAAAAAAACAACTCCTTCTAACGCATTTGAGTTGTTCTGAACATTTTCATCTAGATCCGTCGTATAGCAATAAAAAAGTCTATGGACGCTGTTTTGCCCTAGCGGATATAAGTGATATAAAGTTTTATTAATCCCAGTCCATAATGCTTTACCATTATCACCACAAAGAGAAGCTAAATAACCTGGCCAGTCTGCAGATGTTAAAGCATACAATTTCTCTACTATTTCATGAACGCCCTGTTTAAATTCTATAGACAGCTCTGAATATACTTTTTTGAATCTTTCAGATGCATATATCAAATGAACACCACCTTTTATGTAAAAAACTAAAGAAAATGTCTGTAAATGTATCGATTGTATTTTTTGAAATCTTTATAATTATTGTATCACATTTTAATACGTTATTATTTAAATATTAGAACATACTATTTGTTATCG
>CAYJDZ010000110.1:0-4433 GCA_964368955.1 uncultured Mariniplasma sp. | reverse complement strand
AATCTATCTAGAATATTTTGGTTTTGTATTATAATTCTTAATACATCATTACCTTCCTTAGATACTTTAATCATTTTTGTAATAGCTAAATAATTTATAATGCTTTTGATATCTTTAACTGATGATTTTATTGTTTTTTCAAGCGCTTTTTCATTTATCATTTTTAAATTAATAATCTGTTCTTCTTCATTTAAAATTGAAACGATAAAGTTTTCAAGCAATAAAAATTTTTCTTCCATTTTATTTGCTGAATTAAGTTCATTTTTCTTTTCAATATAGCAAACGATATCTTTAAAATCTTCTAATATTTTTGCTTCTTTTAATTTTTGAACTATACTAATTACATAGTAATGTTCCAGTCCTAATTGATCTGCAACATAATCCAATCTTGTTTCTGATGTTTCTTCTGTATCACCTTTAGTATGATAATCAGTAAGTAGTCTAGATATGATTCTTTCTGCATTTTGAAGTTCAAGTCTATCTTCAAACAAATGTGATGAAACAAGTTTTATTCTTGCCTCCTCAACATTTTTGACTATAAGGCTGTTTGCAAAAACTCTAAATATGTTTTGTCCTCTTTTTAGATATCCTGTATCTTCTAGAGAAGCAATTGAAGTTTTAACTCTTGTTTCAACATCATAAATAGAATCGTCCCAACCTGAAGCTCTAGCAATCTCAAGTGCTGATTTGGTGATTTCTTTTCTTTTATTCGTAAGTTTTTTTATGCCTTGCCATATTTGATATATCTCTTTTTGATATACCTTAGATGAATTTAATAACGAAAAATGCTCATCAAGATCTTCTTTATTATATAAAACATAACAATTTGCTTTAATGTTTTGATCTCGTCCAGCACGACCAGCTTCTTGCACATAGTTTTCAATAGAATCCGATATATTATAATGAATGACAGCACCTACATTACTCTTATCTACACCCATACCGAATGCTGAAGTTGCAATCATAATATTTGATTGGTCATTCATAAAAGCATTTTGTTCTGCTATTTTTTCGTCTTTATCCATGCCTCCGTGGAATTTAGAGACATGGTAACCATCATTTTTTAATCTTATCTGAAGAGATTCTACGATTTTTCTCCTAGACGTATATATGATGGTTGGAACATCATTAAATTCAAGTAACTCTCTGAGTTTTATATATTTTTGAGTTTCATCATCAACATGAATCACTTTGTAAGACAAGTTTTTTCTCTGAGAAGTCGAAATAACATCTACCATTTCAATGCCTAGTTTAATGTTAAAATAATCTTTAATGTCTCTAATAACTTGTTTTTTTGCCGTTGCGGTAAAACATGAAACTGGGATTTGCTTTTCGTTGTTTTTTTTCTCTTGGATGTTTTTAATGAAATCCCCAATATATAAATAATCAACTCTAAAATCTTGCCCCCATGCTGAAAAACAATGCGCTTCATCAATAACAAAACGAGTAATATCTCTAGCTAACAAAAGCCTTTCAATTGTATTAGATCTAAGTGCTTCAGGCGAAACATACAATATAGATACTTCACCGTCTTTAACTCTTTGAATTTCTTTTTGTCTTTCAATTGGATCAAGCAACCCATTAATTGTAGCAGATGCAGTAATATTTTTATCTTCAAGATTGTCAACTTGATCTTTCATCAAAGATTGCAACGGTGATATAACAACTGTGAGACTTCTTGTCATTTCTCCTCTTAGTAAAGCGGGTACCTGAAAAGTTATGGATTTTCCTCCACCTGTCGGAAATACTGCAAGTAGTGAATCATTATTTAATGCATGTTTAACAGCTCTTTCTTGTAAAGGCTCACCATCAAAATCTCTAAACGCATCATAACCGAAAAATCTTTTCAATCCTTGAATGCCATTTAAAAACTTATCACAATATAAGCATCCTGTATCACAAGGTGTACCCCTTAACCTCATCATGCATGTTTCCACATATGGATATTGATGTAGAATCCATTCTGGAAACATAGAAGTAATATTGCTTGTTTTAATCAGCGTCAATGTATATGCAAGTTCCACTTTATGGTGATATATCATATCGTATAAATCCGCATGAGAACATATTAAGTTTGAAAAATAAAGTTTGATTATTAAACTAGGGTCAGTCTTTAATGGTTTAAAATTGATGAATCGAAAAAAACCAACAAATCCAATCTCATCATAGAGCAGATTATACAAAATATTTTGCATTTCTGAATCTAACCTATTAAATGCTTCGACTTCCTCATAAAAAAGTTTCATTGCATTTATAGAGTCATTGAGCGGATTATTTGAATCTTCTGGTTTTAATTTATCTTCTTTTATTAAGTGATGATATGGTTTGTTTGGAAATAACAAGGCAGACAACAAAAGAGTATCTATGATCTTCGATGAATTAAAGTCCATTCCTCTAAATTGAAAATCGTTTATAAAATTTAAGTCGTGTGAAACTATATTGTGTCCACAATAAAAATCAGACTTTGAACAAAATTTAATAAACTTTTTCGCATCCGCTTGGTGAAACTGTTTTTGTTTATCGTTGATTGCACCAAAATCGTATATTTTCTTGGTTTTTTTGTCAACTTCTAAATCAATAAATGTTATCACGTTATCCCCCATATTTATATAAATCATTTCGTCCAGTTCATATAATCAAAAACGAGATTATATATAATAACTCTTTATAGTGTGCTCAATTAAGTATATTATACTGTTTTTCTAAAAATAACCTATCCATCCATTCATCTTTTTCTTTATAAGTTATTTTATAATGTTAAAAAATTGTGATAAATACTTTTTCATGTCATTGTTCATCACATAAAAATAAACACCATGAATTCCTCTTGTAGATAAGGTTATATATATATTTTTAATATATTTAGTTAATTGGTCTATATCTGTACTGGACTTACCATTTCGATCGTAATACTTCTTAGGGTCAACGAAAATCTGATTTGTTTCAAAATTATAGTCTATTTCACTTCCAATAATTACACCAACATAGTTTAATTCATAGCCTTGCACTGTATGGATGCAACCTACTTCTTTTGCAGCATTGCCTGAATGTATGAAATTATTTGAAACAGTATTCCATTGCAAGCTTATGTCATCTATTGTAATGTCATATTTAGATTTATCTTTTTTTGAAACCCATTCAAATGAGTACCCACTAACGATTAATGAAAGTCCATATTCTTTTTCTTTTGAGTAGATCATTTCAGTGAAATTGCTAAAATTATCAACTATACTGCTTTCATATTCACCAAAATTTTTCATTTCCTTCTGATTTCCATTAAAAATATTTTTAATATAATATACAAAATCCATGCCCGCCTTAACTCTAAATTGGGAATTTAATGTGAATTTGTAAGTGGGGTTGAGTTCTTGGAATTCATTTTGATCTACATCTGATGGTCTAATAGATTGATTTTCATCATAAAAAAGTATGATATGCTTTGCTGCAAGCTTAATCCAGTCAAGCTCGTTGCCATCAATTGATAGTCCAAAGGATTCATTTTTATCATCCATAGATTTATAATTAGTAATGTTCTTACGCTTTCTTAATCTGTGCGCTTCATCTACAAGTAAAATATCATATTCATCAACATTGAGATCAGATGGTCCAATAACCATAGTTGATTTCAAGCCATCCACATATTTAAAAGCTTTCTTAAGTGTGTTTCTTAATGATGTCATAGAGACAACTAAAGCAATTTTTTTTGTGTTAAGTTCTTCATCCTGAAGTAAATATTTTGTCAAATACGTTGCTAAAACTGTTTTACCAGATCCTGGTAAACCATTGATGAAATATATTCCTCTTTCTTTAGAATTATTCTTCTTAAGAATATCTTCTTTTATGGTTCTAGTAACCTCAATTTGATCTTCGCTTAACGCTTTATATGGCGAAAACTTGAAAATATCCGAATTTTCAATTTCAATTAATTCTTTCTGTGCAAGATTTAATTTTATAAGTTTATTCCAAATGTCTCCAATCTTAAATTGATAATTAGCTCTCTCATAATAATTTGAATTGACTAATCCTCCAGTTTTGTTGGTTACTATAAACTTTTCATCTGCTGCCATATATTTAATTAGTGAGGATTCTATATCTAGTGTTGCTGACTTATTAAAATCTGCATCCGAAATCATTTGAATTTTATTAAAAATTTGTTTTTCGATATTATCATTGTGCTGCTTCATTCTGGAATGAAGATTATATGTTTCTCCAATATATATCTCTTTATCGTTATGAATCAAATAAACAACCGGCCAGTTTTGACCGTATTTATTGCTCCTAAGAATAGGTATATCTTTTGGAAAACTAAACTCTTTTATTTTTAGCATGACTTTCCCCAAAATATTTTCTGATTTTTATAAATATATATTATTTAGATTGATTAGTTTACAAAATATTCCGTTTTTATATAAAAAATTGAATTATATATATTC
>CAYJDZ010000109.1:3373-4496 GCA_964368955.1 uncultured Mariniplasma sp. | reverse complement strand
TAGTTTGTAGATGCAAATTGTTGTTCTCTAAATAATTCTGCACGTTTATTTGTGTCATCGTTCATTCTAACCGCTGTTCTATTATGAAGTAGAATGAGTAGACTAAACAACATACTTGAAAGAAATGCTGCAAAGGCAATAAAAATAGCAGCAACTCTAATGCCGATAACATTAAATGTTTGATCAAGTTCATCACCAAAAAATAACATCAATAAAGAAAGTGAAAAGACCACAAATCCTGATGCTCCTATAATGATTAAAATGATATTACGTTCTTTTTTTATCAATTGTCATCAATCCTTTTTATATAGCTTTGTTGATATATTATAGCACTAATTATAGAGAAAGATAGTTATTTGATTGGTTTGATTGTTATTTTGTGTTTTTATAATCAATTGAAAAAGAAAATGTGATGGTATAATTAGAATAGTCAGTTATCATGTGAAATAGAAATTAAAAAAGAGAGGGGCAAGATTTTTAACTATTAAAAAAGATAGTTAAAGACCTTAAACAAATACATGAAAAAATTACCTTATGGAAGAGCTATTTGTTATTCAGGCTATAGAGAAAACCAAAGTCCTTGGACAAAAGTATATCCATCATATGAAGAGATTAAAGAAGATTTACTTATTTTAGAAAAAGATTATGATTATATTCGAATGTATGATCCAAGTATGCACGCACAAACAGTGCTTAAAGTTATTAAAGATCATAAGTTATCGTTAAAAGTCATGCTTGGTATTGATCTTCGTGGAGAAATCTCGAATCCCAATTGTAGATGGGGTGGCGTTTATAGTGATGCTGAAATTTTAGAGCATATTGAGATTAACGAAATGAATCTAAGAAAACTCATTGAACTTGCTAATCACTATCAAGATATTATTGTCTCAGTTTCAGCAGGAAACGAAGCTGTGCCTGAATGGAATGAGAACCTAGTTTCTCCAGAAAGAGTTTTGTATTTTGTTAAAGAATTGAAAAAATACACAAGACAACTTGTGACTTATTGTGAAAATTTCTATTACTGGATACCGATGTTAAAAGAGGTTGCTAATGCGTGTGACATCATTAGTATTCATACCTATCCGGCATGGGTTAATAAAGAAATAGAAGAAGCTTTAGATGT
>CAYJDZ010000109.1:0-3273 GCA_964368955.1 uncultured Mariniplasma sp. | reverse complement strand
AAACTGATGCACAAGATGCAAGAAGATGTTAAAGATTTAGATGGGATATTTGCGATTAATAGTCCAGTGACGGTTATGAATCAAATAAGCACAAAGATGTATAGTGAGACAAACTCTGGTTTAACGATGATGTCTAATGGACTGCAAGGCATGGCTGATCAATTAGGTATGTTAGGTGCTCAATTAGCAGCTAATGATGGATCGGGACTACCTGATATAGGCGCACTTGCTACAAACATGAATAATCTTATTGATGCACAAAACCAACTAGACACAGGACTTATTAATATGTTTAATGTTTTAGGTTTAATGCAAGCAACTATGGGGGAACTTGGAGTTGACTTAGATGAATTAAAGATTGAAATTGAAGCTGATCCACTCCTTGTGGATGAACTTCAACTCATTAATGATATCAAAACTGATACGAATACTTTAAATGCGAATTTGACACAGCTCAGTGCACAATCAGCATTAAAAAATATTCCAGTACAAACTGCTCAAGCACTAGGAAACATAGTGACTTCATTAGCGGGTCTATCAACAGTTTTAAATGATCAACTTACATCGCTTCAAACGCTATCTACAGCACTTTTAACAATGAGTACTAATTTAGGTGGTATAGCGACTAACCTCGGTCAAATCCAACAAAACTTTAATGCATTTGCCCCATCTTTTCCAACATCAGATGAAACAATTGAAATGATGACTTATGATGCAGGTGTTTTAAAAAGTCAATTTAATGGATTTATCGTTGCTGAAAATAAAATCAGAATGGTTATTGTTTTAAATGGGAATGTAACCGATGAACAAGTTGATGCGATTAGTGAAACTTTATTTAGTCGCTTAACATTAGAGAATATGGAAGATGAAGTTTTAATATCAGGGAAACCAATTCTTGATCGTTCAATAAAATCTTCAATGATGGAAAGTATGCAATATATGATGATATCTGCAGTTGTCATTATGATTTTAATACTCGCATTTATCTATAAGGTTAGAATGAGAATATTACCAATTTTTATGATCTTAATCGCAGTGATTGTAACAGTTGGCATGATGGGATGGTTATCCATTGGATTAACGATGGTATCAATGGCAGTATTCCCTGTTTTAATTGGACTAGGAATTGATTACTTCATTCAGTTTCAAACAAGATATGAAGAAGAAAGAGGCAAACTATGAAAAACGAACAACAAAACAAACAAGCACTTCATATAACCATTAAAAAAATGGTGCCTGCTGTCTTGATCGCGATGATCTCAACAGGACTTGGACTTTTGAGTCTTTACCGTTCTAAAGTTCCAATGATTAATGATTTTGGAGCCATGTTAACCATTGGTATCGTCATTGCTTTTATCATTGCGGTCTTAGTCTTTATTCCGTTTTTATATATTAGAGATGTTCATTTTCCTAAAGAAGAGGTTAAAAAAGATAGAATTGTTAAACCTAATACAGTAATCTCTAAAATGGTTGGGTTTGTCATAAAAATTAAATATGTCATTTTAAGTATCGCAATTATTTTAGCTGTAGTTGGTCTTATAGTTGATCAAAGCGCAGAAGCAGAAACCAATTTAGAAAACTTTATGCCTCAAGATAGTGAAGCTTTAAAAGATATTAGAGAATTAAGAGGTATTTTAGGCTCAACAGAACAAATCGCAATTGTCTTAGAAGCTTCAGATATATTTATAGTAGATAATTTAAATATAATTCAAGCAATTGAAAACACAATCCTTCCAACCTATGATGAAAGAGTCATTGAAACATCATCTTTGATTAATTTATATAAATCAATGGGGATAACTAACACAGCACAAATGAATGAAACTACGCTTTTAAATATTCCCTATGATATGAGAAAACTATTCATCAATGATGAACATACAGTGGCAGTGATTAACGTATCGATTGCCCCAATGGAGGATGTGGTCTTCAATGATTTTATTGACTCATTGGAAAATGATATCAATGGCCTAAACTCAAACATGAATCTTTCTATTACTGGACAATCCATTATTGATAGTGAAATGATGAGTGCGTTAACTAGTGGTAGATATGAAATTACATTAATAGGCTTAGCTTTAATATTCATCAGTTTATTAGTGATATATAGATCCTTATATAGAGCATTACTGCCCCTTATTCCGATTATCTTAATCGTTGGATGGAGCGGTGGCATTATGGCTTTATTTGGGATGGCTTATACGCCACTAACTGCAACACTTGGAGCACTCATTATGGGTATAGGGACGGAATTCACCATTCTAATATCTGAGAGATTTGAAGAAGAGTTATTAAAAACAGATAATAGAAACGAAGCCATTCAAAAAGCATTATCTAAGATGGCAAATCCGATTATGGTTTCAGCTTTAACCACCATGGGTGGATTTAGTGCGTTAATCTTTTCAGACTTCGTCATTTTATCTAATTTTGGTATAATGACATTAGTCAATTTATCATTAGCGTTGCTATCGACAATTTTTGTCCTACCAGCAGTGTTAGCTATTACAATTAAAAAAGAAGTCAAGGTTTTAGAGCCATTGCCTTCTACATAAGAAAGACGGTGAGGTTTTGAAAGATACAAAAGAATTAATACTAGATGCAAGCTTAGAGATGTTTTCAGAAAAAGGATATGTATCAGCAACCACTTTGGAAATATCTAAAAAAGCAGGTGTCTCTGAGATGACGTTATTTCGTCACTTTCAAACAAAAAACAATTTATTTCTAGCTTCAGTTAAACAAGCGATGGGCGAATCGCTTGTTGAAGATGTAAATCTTGATTTAAGTTTAGGTGTAGATGAATTTGTGAAAAGATTACTCCATGAAAAATTAAGTATCATCTCTCAACACATTAAACTCATTAAAATGCTCATTAGAGAAACACTGGCTCATACCTTGCCTGAAGAGTTAGAATTCACAAAAGTGATTTCTAGTCAAGTGATCAAGAAGATTACTTTATATCTTCAACATCATCATTTAGAGATAGATGCAACCGCCTTTGCCCAAATGGTTGTTGGTCTTTTGTTAAGATATGCGATCATGGAAGATAAGCTTTCATATCATCTATTGAATAAAGATGAACAAGAAAAATATTTAACAAGTTATACCAATATATTAAACATATAAGGAGAAAATAATAATGATAGTCGCAGCATTTTTGGTAGTATTGACACTGTTGGCATATTTTGCCAACCCACAGATAAGAAAACATAATGTAAAGATATATATAATCGCTTTTGTTCTTTCAGTCATCGCATTTATATTTAAAGATCACCC
>CAYJDZ010000108.1:0-4558 GCA_964368955.1 uncultured Mariniplasma sp. | reverse complement strand
GTAACATTATTTTTAACATTATTATAAAAGTGGCCATCGCTATAATTAGTTTTTGATTATATGGACGGCTATTAAAACAATGCATATAGGAACAGGAGTATTTTATGAAGTTGATAAGTTTTGTCATTCCCTCATATAATTCACAAGATTATTTAAAAGTCGCAGTAGACTCTTTGTTAATAGGAAAAAGTGATGTTGAGATTATTATTGTTAATGATGGATCGAAGGATCAAACACTAGTTATAGCAAATGCATATCAAAAAAATTATCCAGATATCATTAAAGTCATCGATAAGGAAAATGGTGGACATGGATCAACTATAAATGCTGGTTTAAAAATAGCTACAGGCCAATATTTTAAAGTAATTGATTCCGATGATTGGGTAGATCAAACAAGTTTGATCAAGTTAATTGAAAAAATTAAAGAAATGAACTTATTAAATCAAGAACCAGATCTCTATATTACGAATTTTGTTTATGAACATGTTGCAGACAATACACAGTATGAAAGAGATTATAGTCCAAACTTTCCACAAAATATCCTTTTTAATTGGGAACAAACTAAAGATAAGTTTCGATATTCAAAAACACTATTGATGCATGGATTAGTATATAAAACAAGTATCTTAAGAAAGTCAAAATTAATTCTGCCTGAACATACTTTTTATGTAGATAATATTGTTTCTAATTTGCCCCTTCCCTTTGTTAAAACTATATATTATATGAAACTGCCTTTATATAGATATTTTATTGGTAGAGCAGATCAATCAGTTTCTCTAAAGAATATAACAAGTCGTTATCAGCAACAAATGCGTGTTTTTGAGATCATAAGTCGTGAATACACATATGAGTTCATCAATCACCTACCTAAAGGGTTAAGATCTTATATGAAACATAATATTTCGGCGATGATGATTATCACACAGATGTTTACTGTTGCTTCTGATACAAAAGAAAGACGAAGGGATCTAAAAAATCTTTGGAAAAACTTAAAACATCAAGACAAGAAGATTTATTATTTTCTTAAATATCGTTCTTATAACACATTTGTTCATTTTCTTCCTTGGAAATTAAAAAGTTTTATCATGGTTAAAAGTTATTTGTATCTTACGAGAAAAGTTAAATTAGGATAATATGTAAAACTATAACAGATACACATAAGGTTATCTGTTTTTGTTATATAATAATAGAGTAAGGTGGTCATGTATATGAAATATGATTATTTAGTAGTTGGTACAGGTCTATTTGGCTCGATTTTCGCTTATGAAGCTAATAAACGTGGGAAAAAGGTTTTAGTGATAGATAAAAGAGATCATATTGGAGGAAATATTTATACCCAACAAACAGAAGATATCAATGTCCATGTTTATGGTGCGCATATTTTTCATACTTCTAATCAAAAGATTTGGGAGTATATCAATCAATTTGCAAAATTCAATAACTTTATTAATTCTCCTTTAGCTCGTTATCAAGATAAGATTTATAATCTTCCTTTTAATATGAACACATTTTATCAGCTTTGGGGTGTTGTTACACCCAGTGAAGCTCAAAAAAAAATTAAGAGTCAACAAGAAGAAAATAACTTTAAAAATCCTAAGAATCTCGAAGAACAAGCTATCAATTTAGTAGGGCCAGAGATATATGCAAAATTTATTAAAGGATATACTGAAAAGCAATGGGGAAGAGAATGTAAAGATTTACCCTCATTCATTATCAAAAGAATTCCAGTGAGATTTACTTATAACAACAATTACTTTAATGATACACATCAAGGCATACCTATTGGTGGTTATACAAAGATGATTGAGAACATGCTACAAGGCATTGATATTAAGCTTAACACGGATTATTTTGATCATAAAGAAACATATGATTCATTTGCAGACAAAGTGCTTTATACAGGCTCTATCGATCGGTTTTATGGATATGTCCACGGTATATTAGATTATCGGTCTTTAAAGTTTGAACACATAACTCTGGACATGGATAATTATCAAGGAAGTGCAGTTGTTAACTATACTGAAAAAGAAGTGCCCTATACACGCATCATAGAACATAAACACTTCGAGTTTGGTATGCAACCAAAAACAGTAATCACTAAAGAGTATCCTGATAATTGGAGTTTAGGAAAAGAAGTATATTATCCAATCAATGACATTAAAAATAATCATGTTTATGAACTATATAAAAAAATGACTCAAAAAGAAAAGAAATTTTTATTTGGTGGTAGATTAGCAGAATATAAGTATTATGATATGAATCAAGTTGTTGAGTCTGCTTTAGTGATGATAGAAAAAGAATTTGGTAAGCATGAATAAAAACTCTTATTTTAGATTATTCGCATCTTGAAGTTAATATTTTTAAAAACACTATGCAATTATTTATTTCTATATAGATCTGTTTCGCCGGGGTATTTTATGCTACTTATTTGTGGCATATATCTTATTATTGCTAATTTTTTGAGTATTTCAAAAAGTTAAAACAACAACAATTATATTTTTCGCATTAAACGAATGAAAATACTTGTATCAGAAGCTCAACTCTATCAAGAGCCACGCTAATAGAGACTATGCAAGTGTTTTGATCTAAGAGCCTACAAATCTATCAGTGAAATAAAAATATCCATAGGAATCTTATATTGACATTTATATCTTATAGGGTAACCAAAATAAACAGTGAAATAAAGACATCCATATTAGTTTAGACTGCAATACACTGCAATTAGTGTGAATACCTACGGGTCACCATCGCTAGCAGTGTCCCATTTCTTAATTGAGAGGGGGCTTTTTTTACGCTTATTAAGCTATTTATAGGACTAAAATTATAGTGATTTCACGAGTTTTTAAAACGGACTTTCGGACAATTAAAAATCTAAATTTTGATCAAAAATATGTATTTATAATATTATTAGTAGCACACAAAATATTTAAAGATAAGATAAATGAAAGAGACGAAATAAGCTAAAAAAATCAATAGTATATTTTAAACAAACATTGGAAATAAAACACAAAAAATGAAAATAATATGGTATAATTATGGTATAAAAAGGAGACGATAATTATGCCAAAAATTATACCTATCAGAGAACTTAAAAATACTGCCTCAATTTCTAAATATGTAGAAGAAACTAATGAGCCAGTTTTTGTAACTAAAAATGGCTATGGATCTATGGTCATCATGAGTTTAGAAGTTTATGAGAGAGAAATTGCTAAGAGACAAATGATTGATTTCATTAATGATTCTCTTAAAGACAAAGAACACTCTGATCAAAAAGTTGATGGAGCACTTTTCTTAAATGAGATGGAAGTTAAATATGGTAAATAAGAATGAAGCAAAAACCTGAAGAAAAAAGTGTCATTGAATTTAAAGATGGTAATCTTGAAATAGATGTCAAAGTTGATTCTGAAAAAGATACGGTATGGTTAACTCAAAAACAAATGAGTGAACTTTTTGAAGTGACTACAGATAATATTGGTTTGCACATAAAGAATATTTTTAAGGAACAAGAACTTGTTGCAAGTTCAGTAACCGAGAAATCCTCGGTAACTGCATCTGATGGGAAAAAATATAAGACTAATCTTTATAGTCTAGACGTTATTATATCTGTAGGTTATAGAGTGAAGTCAAAACGAGGAATCATTTTCCGAAAATGGGCAAATAAAATTCTTAGAGAATATATATATAAAGGTTATATTATAGATCAAGAGAGGATTACAAAAAGTCAAAATCATTATAAGGCTTTCACAAACTCAGTAAAATTCATAGCTGATTTAATTGATCGAAAAGAGCTTGATTTCGAAGATTCAAAAAGTTTACTCCACATCATATCAAAATATGCTTATGCATTAGAAACTTTAGATAAGTACGATCATCAATCACTAACAATCACAAATATTACAAAAGATGATAAGAAAATAAAACTTGAATATGAAGATGCAATCATAGGAATAAAGGGATTACCTGATTACGGAAAAACAAAATGGTTTGGTAAAGAAAAAGATAATTCATTTCACGGTGCATTAAATGCGATTTATCAAACTGCATATGGAGAAGAGGTTTACCCATCCATTGAAGAAAAAGCTGCAAATCTTCTTTATTTTATAGTGAAAGACCATGCTTTTTATGACGGGAACAAACGCATTGCTGCATCCATATTTTTATGGTTTTTGGACATTTATGGGATTCTATATAAAAGAGATGGTTCTAAAATACTTGATGATAATGCATTGGTAGCAATAGTACTTATGATTGCCTTATCTAATCCGAATGAAAGAGAAACTATAGTAAAGATTATCATAAACTTGATTAATCAAAATAATTAGAAAAGTTACCGATATTAGTGTTTTATCATAGCCAAAATCACCAGTGAAATAAAGATATCCATATCAGCCTAGTCTGAGACTCACGGAAGAAAACGTGAGCCCCTACGGGTCACCAAAGTTATTAGTAAAACCCATTTCTTAGTTGAGATGGGTTTTTTATAAACATTTGTTTATGGGTTTTGAACTAAGTAACAAGCAGTTTTCGATCATAATTGAGAATCTGTTAGATTTTATTT
>CAYJDZ010000107.1:0-4582 GCA_964368955.1 uncultured Mariniplasma sp. | reverse complement strand
TATCAAGAGGTTGTCTCTAAAGTAGATGGCATTCGTTCTTTTAACATGAACTATATCGATTATGAGCATCCTGAGAATAATGTTTTTCATGCTGTAGAAGAATTCACAGTAGAAAGAGAAGATGGTCAAGGGCATGTTCGTCCTGATATCGTTCTTTTTATTAATGGAATTCCATTTGCTGTGATTGAATGTAAAAAGGCATCTGTTTCCCTTAACCAAGGTATTAGTCAAATGCTCAGAAACCAAGGCATACAATATGCACCACAGCTCTTTAAGTTTGTACAAATTGTGATGTCTACAAACAAAAATGAAACAAAGTATGCAACCGTTGGAACACCAGCTAAGTTTTGGAGTTTTTGGAAAGAAGATAAACAATCAGATGAACTTGAATGGTTTGAAAGTGTATTATCTAGTACTATAACAGATAGAATTCCAACCATACAAGATCAGAATATCATTTCTCTTTTTCATCCAAAACGCGTACTTGATATCATTCCTTACTTCTTACTATTCGATCGTAATGAAAAGAAGATTGCTCGTTATCAACAGTTTTTTGCTATTAAAGAAATCATGAAAACCATCAAAGAAACTGATAAAGAAGGCAACAGACAATCAGGTGTGATTTGGCATACGCAAGGATCAGGTAAATCCCTTACCATGGTCATGTTAGCCAAGTATCTTTTAAGTGACTTAGCAAAAGATCATCCACAATTAGTTGTAGTTACAGATAGAATCGAACTTGATTCACAAATTCATAAGACATTTAATCATTCAAGATTAAAAGCTGCACGTGCTACAAGTGGTAAAAATTTAGTCCATTTGATTAAGAGTAAAAAAGCTGATGTCATTACGACACTTGTACATAAATTTGATACAGCATCTAAAAATCAAGATCCAGTCAAAGATAAGAATGTCTTTGTCTTAGTTGATGAATCACATCGAACTCAATACGGAGAACTTCATATCAAAATGAAACAAGTATTTCCAAATGCTTGTTATTTAGGCTTTACTGGAACACCACTGATGAAAAAAGAAAAGAGTACCATGCGTAAGTTTGGTCGAATGATACATAAGTACACAATTAAAGATGGTGTAAATGACGGAACTATTGTTCCACTATTATATGAAGGACGATTTGTAGTTCAAACAGTCAATCGACATGCGATAGACAAACGTATAGAAATGATTACAAGAAATCTAAATGATAAGCAAAAAGTCTTACTTAAGCAAAAATGGGCTAAGTTTGAAAATATTGCATCTAGCGAACAACGCATCCGCTTAATTGCTGATGATATTTATATGCATTTTATTAAGTTTTATAAAGGTACTCCCTATAAAGCGATGCTAGCGACAAACTCAAAGTTTGATGCTATTCGCTATAAGGAAGCTTTTGATGAATATGAAGATCTTAATACAGCTGTCGTCATATCTCCTCCAGACCAAAGAGAAGGATATGAAGATTTAGAAGGCGAACCAAAAGATAGAGTTCTTAAGTTTTGGAATAAAATGCTTGAAGGTTACTCTGATGTTCAACGATATGACGACATAATTAAAGATGAGTTCGTTAATGGTGATGACCTAGATATCATTATTGTTGTAGATAAACTACTTACAGGGTTTGACGCACCAAGAGCTAGCGTTCTATATGTGGATAAGCCAATGAAAGATCATACCTTACTTCAAGCAATTGCGCGAGTTAACCGCATATATGAAGGAAAAGATTATGGGTTAATCGTAGACTATCGTGGATTAATTGATGAACTAGATAGTGCAATGGAAACATACTCAGGATCAGGACTAGAAAACTATGACTCTGAAGATATTCAAGGTGCACTTGTAGATGTAATTAGCGTTATTGGCAAATTGCGTGAAGCATACTCACAACTTCTTGACATCTTTAAACCAGTTAAAAACCAAAGAGATAATGAAGAGTATGAAATACTATTAGAAGATGATGAAAAGAGAAATGATTTTTACAATGCACTATCATTGTTTGGCAAATTCATGGGTATTGCACTAGAGTCAGAACATGTTTACAATGCTTTGGGAGAAGATGAACTAAATAAATACAAACGTGAACTTAAGTTCTTCCAAGAATTAAGAGCATCAGTTAAACTTCGCTATAGTGATTCAATAGACAATAAAGAGTATGAACCTAAGATGCGTAATCTGATGGATAATTACATCGCTGCAGAAAACGTCTATAAGATAACCGCACCAGTTGATATATTAAATGAAGAAAAATTTGAATATGAAGTAGGTCAACTTGGATCAAGTCGAGCTAAAGCTGATGCCATACGCACACGCATGATAAAACGTATTTCAGAAAAATATGATGAAAATCCAGCATACTATAAGAAGTTCTCTGAGCGTATTCAAGAAATTTTAGATCTATATAAAGAAAAACGTATTTCAGATGGTGACTATTTTGATAGACTCAATAAAGTCAAAAATGATTTTAGACAAGGCTATTCTGGGACAAGTTTTCCTAAAATCATCAAAAATCACCCACATGCTCAAGCATTCTTTGGAGTTGTTAAAGATGAAATCGATAAGATTAGTGAGATTGTCTCTAAGTTCGATGCTGAAGACTATGAGGACATCCTAGGCGAACTTTCAATTCGAATAGAAGATGTAATTAGCAAGAATAGTAAAGTAGACTGGCATGATAATCAAGAAGTTCACAATAAAATATCTAGAGATTTAAATGAGCTCTTTTACGAGTATAAGAAAAAGTACTTTACAGCACTGACATACTCTAAGATAGATACCATGATTGCGGATTTAAAAACAGTCGCACTTAGAAGATACTAGGTGAGCATCATGGAAAAACACAAGGTGATGTATTCAAAAAAAGAAATCTGGTTCAATCTTGAATACAAAGACATAAAGAACTTAAACTTAAGCATTAAACCGGATCAAAGCATTCATGTCTCAGTACCATTAAATACACCAATAGATAGAATCGAAACTTTCGTTAAATCAAAAGCCTCTTGGATCTTAAAAAAACTTAAAGGGTTTGATCTAACAAAACCAATACATAATGGGGAAAAGGATTATGTAAGTGGGGAAACATTCAAATATCTAGGAAGACAGTACCGCTTAAAGATAGAAGAAACAACCAGTAAAGAATTTGTTACAATGAAACCAGGTTATATAACGATACACGTAAAAAAGAAGGACAATAAAAAGCGCAAACAAAATCTTTTAAATGAGTGGTTTAGAAATCGTGCACATATAGTTTTTCAAGAAGTGATGGATGAAATATATCCATTAGTTGAAAATGTAGTTAAACCCAAACCATCACTAGAAATAAAGGTTATGACAAAAAGATGGGGGTCTTGTCTTAAAAGCAAAAACACAGTTCTTTTGAATTATGAGCTCATTAAAGCACCAAAACATTGTATTTCCTATGTAGTAGTACATGAGCTTATACATTTTACACATAGAAATCACGATTCAAAGTTCTATAATTTACTAACAGTGTTAATGCCTGATTGGAAAGAGCGTAAAGCAATATTGGATGATGATATAGTTATGTTCGTTTAGGGGGAATAATTTTGAGTATTATAATGTTTATATTGACAGTGATAAATGCACTTGTATACTTATATGCTTTTTTACTTGATATATCACAAATTCAAAAAAAAGGCTCATTTAAAGTCGCATTCAATAAAGGAATTGATCTAGGCAAAAATTTCGAGTCTCAGTATGATGAGCTTAAAGATCCATCAAAAAAAGTTGGATTTATTATTGGAACGGTAATTACTCTTCTAGTTTTTGTGGTAGTTGCAATATCTAAATTATTATTTCCGATAATCATTGGATTTACTGTAGGTATAGAAGCAGCAATTATCACATATTTTTTACTAACCCAAATTGGGATAGTTATTCGTATAATAGTGGAAAATAAAAGACCATCAGATCAAATTAATCATAAAAGAACTCTATTAAGAACCATTTTATTTATTTTTCATTTACAAGTTTTACTCATTATTCTGTTTGGTTTTTTTACAGGTTTAGATACAATGATTTATCGAATATATGAATCATCATTTCTATTTAAAAACTCAGTTGTCATATTCATGCCTACTATTTATTTCAGTTCAATTGGCACTACGATATATCTTTATTATGTGGGCATAATGATAAATTCAAAATTAAATCAAAACAATAAGTATTTTGTTAAGTTTAGAAATATCTTATTAGTCATTGTTTTATCATCTTTTGTTGGCTTGATATATTTGATTGAGTCTAACTTAGATTTTATTGACTTTTCATCCGGAAGTAAGTTTGATAGGGTTCTTAACGTATTTGTCTTTTTGTTATCATCTATAATGATTCCCTTGATGTTTAATTTAATTAACCAAGAAAAAGCAAACAAGAATAATAAAGAATAGCATGACTCCTATTTAACAAAAACTGGGAATTTTTAAATAAAGTATAATCGCTTATCTTTCTCTAATTATGACTAACAAAATTAGTAGTATTTAAGTAAAAAAATGGCTTTAATGAGGTGTGGGATGAACGAAGTTTTCAAGGAATTTATAAAATTATTGGTGAAATATTTAAAGACATATAC
>CAYJDZ010000106.1:0-4608 GCA_964368955.1 uncultured Mariniplasma sp. | reverse complement strand
TGATCTAAGCTTTGGACATATGTAAACATTTCTACTTTAAAGTTTTGAACGACTTCAGGTGTTAATTCAATTGATTTAATTGCGATTAATAAATCACTAAATTCATACTCACCTAATATATCGCCAACTCTAGATAGATTCAAGAAGTTATCATCTACAGTGACTCCTAAAGGTTGTCTTTCGTTAATTAGATCTCTACCTGCTTGTTGTAATTCTGGATTAAGTAAGACATCAGAGATAATACCATGTATTAAATCAGCACTACCAAAAATACGCAAGGTTTCATCATTAACATTGTTAAATGCATCGACGTATTCATAAGCTGCCTTAAAATTAACTGCATCACCGATGGTATCAAAAGCTAATGTATTGTTCATATCTTCCACTAAAACAGCAATCGAATAGATAAGATCAGTTATAGTACCTTCAACTAGCATACCATCATCAATTAAGTGTGCTGGCACTCCTAGTTGATATCCATAAAGTTTATCTCCTAAAGAAGCACCAAGTTTATCGATTGTTTTAACAAATGAATTTCTAAGTATTCTAGAACTATCTAGGCTACCAAAAGTAGCTGCTGCTACAGCTTGATCGCTAAATTGTGTAAATGCTTCAATGGATAATGCCTTTGGATCATTTTTAACATCTAAAATACCTTTAACAGATAGAGTGACATTATTGATATCTCCAACTGAAGACGCAAGATCAAATATAGAACCTAATAAAGCATTGACTTCTTCTTCCCAAACAACAGAATCTATATCTGATAAAACTAAGTCGGTTGGTAGACTTAAATACTCACTTATACTTTCATTTTCACTGAAATATTTTAAATTGTGAGCAATATTTAAAAATATCAAGTTAGAATGTTTGTCATCTACAGTATTTAAGAAATACGCTCTAAAATCATCATCTTTTAACAAGTTCGTAAAATCAATTTCTTGATAATCTAAATAGAACGGACTTTGTGTGTGAATATAATTAGCCACGCTATATGCAATATCAAGTAATACTGTAATATCTTTATTTAACTCTACAACTTCTGGAACGTATAGATATGGAACATCTATTTTAGTTTTGACATAATCTAGACCAGATTCACCTGCTCTAGATAATATTTGTAGCCCATTAATTGCATCTCTAAGTTCAGTATATTCCATATCGGTTAACATACCAAATTGTGAAACCACTTCTAATAACGCATTGGTTTCTAATCCTGGCATTGAAGCAAGTTCTTCAGAGGTTGTAAACTTAAAGACCGACTCAACTATTGATAATATACTATTAATTTCTTGACCAAAATTAAAATCTACAACATCAGTTGAAGGATCACTCATCAATATATCATTAACAACAACTTTTAACGCTTCATCCGTAACAAATTTATCAACAATTACGGGACTTGCAAGTTCTATTGCGGCATTGATGACATCACTGCCTTCAAAAATATATTCTACAATCGTTCTTAATGAATCCATATGTTCTACGGCAACTTCATCAATAAACGCATAATAATTAGGGTTATCACCAAATATTGCTCCAACACCTAATTTAAGGGCCTCTTTATAAATATCACCAACATTAATGATTTCAGCATCCCATTCAATCGTTTCTAATTCAGCAATAATTTGGTCTGCTAGTTCAGCATCCATCGAATCTCTTAATTGTGTGTAGAATGCGAAGTCCACTCCCACTGGAATCGACTTAATTAATAATTCTACACCCACTAGATCTTCAATGATTGCTCCAACCCATTCTGGGTTTTGATTTTCAATTAAAGCTTGTGGGTCATTAAATGAATCTACTAATATAGAGAGATTAGCTTCGCCAAATTCATCAGAGAAAATAGTTTCAATGATTTGTGCGATATGATGGATGTCTCCTTCGTCACCAATGAAAAAATTAGGATCATCTAAAATAAATGATAACTTATCTTGTAAGTATCCTTCAACTTCAGTTGGTTCCATCCATTTAATTTGTTGTTGAACTTGCTCTAGTGTAGTTGCATAATCTATGGCAACATTGATTAAAGATAAAACTTCTAGATTACCAAGTGATCTTAATATATTAGCAAGCAACACACCTTGTTCAGGTGTTAACTCCGCTAATAGTTCAGGTTGTTCCATGTAGGTTTTATATTCACTGACTGAAGCAAAGTTAAGTGCCGCTTCAGCAATTCCAAAAATACGATCAAATTCTTCATCCCATTTAATATCATAGAATTGGTCTAAAGCAGCCTTTGAAGCATCTCTTTCATATAGATTAATACCATTTATTTGATCAGGTAGTATCTTTTCAATTCCAAATTTTGCTGCTGCGGGAATCATGTATCCAATCAATTGACTTTGTCCAATATGACCAAAGATAAGTTCTAAGTTATCTAAGTCATCTTTGGAAATGTTATCTGCATTAAAGTCATCTAAATAACCACCTTTAATGACAACACCAGCAATCCCTACGATATGTTCAAGTTCATTTCCAAAATTAATTGGTGTTTTCGTATCTTCTACTACAACATTGGTTGTAAAAACTTTATCAAAAATATAGCGATCTAAAGATTTACCTTGAATTTTTATATCTTTAACGATAGCGGACAAGCCACCTTTATTCATTTCATCAATATTATCTAAAATATCTTGAACTTCACTTGGAATAATGCTTGCTACTTCATTACCCGTGGAAAGTTCTTGATTTTGGTTTTCTGTTTGAATAGTAACACTATCTTGTATTTGTGATGCAAATCCTGCAATAACTAAAAGAGGTACTAAAAATATAAACGCAACGATTACGCCTCTTAAAGAACCGACAGCTCCGCCAAATAAGCGACTTAATATGTTTTTATGAAGACGTTTTTTTGATTTAAACCTAACAGTTGAATCATAACGTTCTTCATGTTTAATTTGCATTTTTTCATTTTGTTTTTTGACAAGTCTAGGTAGCACTATATGTTTCCATATTGGTTTAAATATGGATAATGTCAACATGAATTTTAAAATTGGATATAAAATGATAAATGCTACAATCCGAATAACCAAGTCAACAATCGCAATTGCGATACCGACAACTTCTGGGGCTAAAAGATATTCAATGATATTCTCAGGAATAACACCGCCCGCAGCTCCATTAATTAACGCAACAAGAGACTGAAAGGTTAGTCCCGAAGAAATAACAAGACTTAAGGAAAGTTTTGACACAATAAAAAGCGTGACAACTGTCATGATTATACTGACAATTGTGAAGTATGTTGACTTACTTGTTCCTCTTAGAAAACCAATTAGAAAATGTATGATAACGAAGAATCCGACAATCCCCCATTGAATCATTAGAAATGATGGCATACTTATTCCGCCTTCCATATTAAGTCTTACACTTATTTTAGCAAAATTTAGCTAATAACTCAATAAAGTAAAAAAGATAATGTATATTTTATATACACTTCCAAAAAAAAATAGGCAAATTGCCTATTTATGAGGATTTACATGGACCATGCAATGAATGATTTCTTCAAATTCATTTTCAACTTGATGATGAACATATTCTGCAATATTATGAGCTTCTTCCAAAGATAAATCTTTTTTAACCCCAATTTCAACATCAACATACAGTTCTGTCATATGCTTTCTAACCTTTAAGTCATCAATTGATAAGACACCTTTTGTTTCATGAATGAACTTTTTAATATTCTTGATTATACTTTCATTCGGAGCTTGATCAACCAAAAATGAACTTGCTTCTTTAATCACTTGCACTGATAATTGCAAAATAAAAAGAGCAATCACTAAAGAACCAATATAGTCAAAAATAACGAAATCAAACTGAGATAACATAAGCACTATAACTGTTAATAAAGTTGCCCATATATCATAAAAGTGATTTTTATATTCTGCTTTTAAAGTAGGATTTTTATATGTTTTATTTAATTTAAAATAAAAAAATGAAAGGCCTATCTTAATCAGTAAACTAGCAATTGAGACATATAGTGTGATGACATTTGGTTTATCGAAAACAGTTGTGTTCTTGCTATAACTAATCATTGAAGATATCGATTGATATCCAATGAATAAAGCCGTCAAAGAGAAAATAATACCAATGGTAAAATATGCGAGTCCTTCAAATTTTTGATGTCCATATGGATGGTTTTTATCTGGCTTTCTTGTCGAAACCTTTAATACAAAAAAAATCATTAAACTCATAAAGACATCAGAAAAAGAATTGATCCCATCGGATACCAATGATTGTGAGTTTCCCCAAAGACCAAAACCTAACTTAATGGCTGCTAATAATATATTGACTAACAATCCAATAAAAATTGCTAGTAAAATCTTTTTCCTACTATTTTTTGTCATATGGTTAACCTATTGTATATGGTAGGGTTGATAAAGATGAGTCATTTTAGTTTGAAGAAATGTCTCATCAAATCCTAAGATCAATTGTTGAGCACTCACACTTTTTAAATCTTCAATTTGGTGAAGTGATAATTGATCATATTTTCTACCAATAAACATCATCATTTCAATTATTTTTTTTAAATCTTCAGTTGATGATATCTCTATTTTTCGATAACTAAATATTTGATGCGTATCATAGAAATAAAGATCAATATTGTAA
>CAYJDZ010000105.1:0-4660 GCA_964368955.1 uncultured Mariniplasma sp. | reverse complement strand
TATAAAGACTACAGGAAAGCCTAAGATAGCTGTCAGAATAGTGTATCCAGGAATTTCTATGATAAACATATGAACAATCATCAAGCTCATGATAACTGCTGAAATAGATGCTGAGATGAGCATCTTCTTTTTTGCTTTTAGCATTTTTAAAACATCGGGGTCAATACTTTTATCAATCTCTTCATCTAAAAGCACATCATAACCGATATCTTGAATTGCTTTTTTAATTTGACTGAGTTTTAATAAATCTCTATCAAACGTGACAGTCATTTTATCGTTTGCGATATTGACATTTACATCAATAACACCTTCTAATTTTTTAACCACATGATCAACGTTACCAGCACATGTTGCACAAGTCATGCCTTCAACGCTTAGTGTTAAAGTTTTTATATTTTCATCTTTAGCAAATGCATCAAATCCAGCACTTTCAATGGTTTTTATCACTCCATCAAGTGAGATAATTGACTCATCATATTTAACAACTGCTGTATCATTTGCCAAATTAATATTAGCTTCTATAATGCCCTTTTGATGTTTTAAGACATTATCGATAGAGTTCGCACATGATGCACAAGTCATCCCAACGATGTTAAATTTCTGAGTTTTCATTATTTAACTTCTGCTTGAAAACCAAGTCTTGTAATTTGGGAAATTATTAACTCGTCATTTACCAAAGCCTCATCATAGGTCACAAATACAGTATTTTCCATTTGCTTAACATCAACTTCACTAACGCCTTTATTTCTAGAAATAACACGAGATACGCTACTTGCGCACCCTCCACATGTCATTCCTGTAACTTTATATTCTACTTTTTTCATCATTATACCTTCTTTCTTTTTATACCCCCTATTAGGGGGGTCATCTATAGTATAACACTGAGCTTCTAAAGTGTAAAGAAAAATGAAGCTAAATTTATCTTCAACTTCATTCTTCTGTTTCATATAAAGTGATTTCGTAATCACAAATATCTTGATAAAATTCTTTTTCATGCGAAACTAAAATCAAGGTTCCTTCATACGCAATTAAAGCATCTTTTAATGCCTCTTTTGCTGCAACATCTAAGTGATTTGTAGGTTCATCTAAGATCAGCACATTTCCCTTTTGGTGTCTGAGTAAGGCAAGTCTTACTTTTGTTTGTTCTCCGCCTGATAACGTATTTAACTCTCTTGTTGCCATCTCATAATCAATCCCATGATTTCCAAGCAAGCTCATGACATCTTTTTTGGTGAAGTGTTGATAATGATGGTGAACCAATTGAAAAGGTGTGAGGCCATCTTCAAACTTGCTTTCTTGTTCAAAATAAGCGATATGCGCAGTATCAATCCAATTAAAAGATCCTCCTAATTTAGGGATTATATCTAAAACTGTTTTAATGAATGTTGATTTACCAACACCATTTTTACCAGTGATCGCTACTTTTTCTTGCTTAAGAATAGCTAGAGAAAGTGGTTCTAGTAAAGGATCGCTATATCCAATTTCTAAATCTAGTGCTGTGAATACATCTTTTCCTGTCATTTTTGATAAAGGAAACTGAAAATGATAGATTTTTGATTTTTGAGGAGCAACAATACGCTCAATTTTTTCTAGCATCTTTCGTCTACTTTGGGCTCTTTTAGTAGTTGTAGCTCTAACAATATTTTTCTTAATAAAGTCTTCTGTCTTTTTAATAAACTTTTGTTGTGAAACAAAGGCTTTTTCTTGATGAGCAACTCTAAGTTCTCTTTCTGTTAGATAAAATAGATAATCTCCTTTATATCTAGATATTTGCCCATTTTCTAATGCAAAAACAGTTTGAGCAATCTCCATCAAAAACTCTTCATGATGGGATACAACAATAAATGATTTTTGATATCCATTTAAAAACTTACTCAACCATTCAATATGTTTAACATCAAGAAAATTGGTAGGTTCATCTAAAAGAAGCACATCAGCATTTTCTAACAACAACTTACCTAAAATGATCTTAGCACGCATCCCACCAGATAAATGTTTAATCCTCATCTCTAAGATTTCCATCGTTAAACCTAAACCATGTATGATGTTTCCAACAAGTGATTTCATTTGATAAAAATCTGAGTCTAATAATTGTTCTTGAAGATCCGATGCCCAATGAAGAATTCTTTCATGTTTAGCTTCAGGTTCACTTGAAATTGAATGATATAAGTCTTCCATTTCTTTCTCTTTTTCAAATAAAGGCATAAAGACGTCATAAAGATAAGTCTTTACCAATAGATTTGGATCTATTTTTGCATATTGATCTAAATAACCAATCTTTTTGTTTGGCATCCACTCTATTGAACCCGCATCTGGTTTTAAACTTCTATCTAGTATTTTTAATAGTGTTGATTTCCCTGTTCCATTTGGACCAACTAAAACAGCATGTTCACCCTCAAAAAGACGCATGGATGCGCTTTGGTATAGTTGTTCACCACTGTAACTAAATTTTATGTTTTCTACTTCTAATATGCTCATTTAGGCAAATCAAATGACTTCATGTCAAAATCAATATCATCATCGACATAAATCCATTGCTCCATTACAAAATCAATATCTTCAACTATTTTATCAACGTGTTGTATAAAATAGTTCGCATGTGCTGTTGCTAAAATCTCTTTAGATTCATTACAAATATAGCCTTCCCCTTCAAACATACGGCTTCTTTGTCTAGTCACATAGCCAACTGCATAAAGCACTTGGTCTAAAGGCACTGGTTTTAAAAACTTAATCGTTAGCTCTATGGTTACGCCCCATATATTTTCATCAATTGTTTGAATGGATCTCCCAATTGTCTCATCTAAAAGAGAGCTCACAATCCCACCGTGCATTCTTTTAGGATAACTTTGATGAACTTCGTTTCCCTTAAATACCCCTACTAATTGATTACCTTCAATTTCATAATAAGTCGTGTTTAACCCTGCATCATTGTGAATACCACAAACAAAGCACATTGCTGAGTTATTTTGTTTTTTTAAGACTTTATAGATCATATAGCAGCTAACTCCATTTCTGTGAACATTATAAACAAAGATGATAATAGGGCTGTTATAAAAAAGATGACAACGAATACTCTATAAATCTTTGATAGTTTGTTCTTGTGTCTTTCTAGGTGATAAAATCCGATAGATAATGGCATAAACCATATCATCAGTCTTTCTTTTATGCTGTAATTACCTTGAAGTGAATAAATCACTCTTAAACTCAATAAAGTGAATGTCCCAATAATTAGAGTGAACCAAAATGCATTAATTAATATGAAAATCATAAAATCAAACATGTTTTTTACCTCCTATAAGTACATATAGAAGAGCAAGAACTAAAATTAGTAACCACCAAAAAGAACCTGTAAAAAACAATCCTAATACAAAATAGAAAAATGACGATAGCATCACAAGGATGCGATCTTTTAATTTAACATTCATGATTCTACCTCGCTATCTAAAATAACGTATGTGGTAATGATGTTATCTTTAATCATGATATGTCTACCACCACGCTCTAGATTGCCGTAGGCTGAGTATCCAGAATTCCTGCCATAGGCAAGCAAAATATTATCTTTAATAAATGAAAAATCATTTAAATGATCATGCCCAACAAATACTGCTTTTGACTTATCATATGTGACCATCGCATCAAAAAAACCGGTATCTACGCCTTGAGCATAGACTTGTTTCTCTAAAAATTTTCCATTATAGTCTATTGGATCGATAAACTGTCTAAGTGGAATATGCATAAATACGATAGATTCCACTAAATCATGAGAAACGAAATCTTCATACCAACTTACCTGTGATTCAGACAAATAATCATATTCTCCTTCTTCTAGTGTATAAACTGCTCTCTCAGATTTAGAATCTAGAAAATAAGCATGATAAATAACATTATTTTGATAGATGAAATCAATCTTAAAATTTCCAATGCCACCATCTAACATTTGGGGTCCTGTTTTAAAAAGCAAATGTTTAGTACCTTTAAGTTGGGCCAATAGTTCACTATAATCATTAAAATCATTTTCATGATTACCAAAAACAAAAGTCCATGGCATTTCTAATGATTCCATATGCTTAACAAGCTTTCTAAAAACACTAGGTGCTTGTGGAGTCATAACCATGTCACCAGTAATCACAATTAAATCATAAGTATCAGATTTTGCTAGATTGTCGATAAGATCAAATGTTTTTCGGTCTCGATTACTCATCCCAAAAGCTAAGTGAAAATCAGTTAACTGGAGTATCTTAATGGTATCATTTGATACTTTAAGAGAGATTGAATCGTTATTTGTCCATAAAATCTCATGATCATTGTGACAACCTATAAGAGCAAATATCATAAATAAACCTAAGATTAATATACTTATCTTTTTCATAAATCAATCTCTTTTAACATTGTTTCTAGTTCTGATATTTTGACAAGTCTCATATTGAAAAAAACATCATTAAAATTGATAAATACCATTTCGTTTTCATTGATATATCTTTTAATTCTTGTCGCTATTGGATACAAAATAATAATTTTAGGATTCTTACTTGCAAGAAAGTTTGATTGATTAATTAGATGTGACCCTGCTTTTGTGTGTATTTCCCAAAAAATTGTAGAATTAATCGTAAGTTCATGATTTGATTGAATTTTATAAAATAAAATTTCATATATATTTGTG
>CAYJDZ010000104.1:0-4670 GCA_964368955.1 uncultured Mariniplasma sp. | reverse complement strand
TTGTTTTTATTTTAGTCTTTAACCCATTTTCCATGATTAATCTTTCCTGCTATCCCAGTATTCTTTTGACCAAAAATTAGATAATCCTTCAAAATACTGTTTTGCTGTCACGTTATCATTAAACATTGCCGTACTTGGAATATTATATAGTGCATTTTTATTTACTAACGAGCTCCAAATATCTAATTCATTCGCATATGTTGATATATTTTTTAAGTAAACCGCATTATAATCATATGGAGTAACAAACTTTGCTGATACATGAAGATCATAAAGTGATCTCCCCCAATGCGTTAGTTCATCAATATCGCTTTGCTCCATTTGATATTCAAATGGTCTAAATGTGTTGGTTGTTTTTGAAAATTCAATTAAGGATTCATTTGTATGAACAAATTGTAAGAATGCCTTAGCAAGCGGTTGCTTCCATTGTTCCACATTCGCATTAATGAAAGCCATTGAAAAGTTTGCTTCGTAAATCGTAAATGACCCTAGATGATCACTATCCACTTTAGGAATAGGCATAACGGCAAATCTTCTGTTTTTTTCTGAAGCATCTTCTCCATAAGCTTTCACAAGTGCATCAAAGACATTTCCAGATTCATGTTGCCACCAAGTTCCTTCTATTAAAATACCTACAGTATCATTTTTTGAAATGTATTTTCCTGATAAAAATGAATCTTGGGCATCTCTATGTGTTTGTGCTGGACTAAAAACCAAAGCTTGATTATAATAGTTTCTATTTGTAAGCAATTGTTCTAAAAAACTAAGCGCATGATATCTTCCTAATTGTTTCCCATATGTGATGTTTCCATTATCTAGTGTGATATCTTGGTTTCTAACAATAGGCTTACCTTGACTATCAAATCCATCAACAATATTTGTTGCGTTTCCATCAAAATTATAATTAAGCATCATTTGGTCCATGCCTTCAAAGTCAGTCCAAAAGGCTGTCAATAAAGAACTCACATAATTTTGCACGTTTCCTGCCCAAGTTACTGGAACTATGTTTTTTCTGACCATATAATCTGCTAATTTAAAGAATTCTTCATATGTTGCAGGAAGTCCATTATCATATGTTGTTTCAATATCACCATCTGGTCCTGCAGAGCGTTCCATATCAATATCTGTAATAAAACCAAAACTATTTCCTAATCCATTAGCTGCAAAATATAGAAGTTCATTTTCAAATAAATCAACATCATAGATCATGCTATAATTTGCTTCATAGAAAGGTAGACCATAATACTTATTTTCTGGAGTTTTTAAAAAATTTGTATGTCCTTCTCGCATTTTATCTTCAATAGATATAGTTTCTTTAACGGTGTTCGTCACTCCGTCAATAAACTCATGGTTTAGTGGTTGTTCAACAACATCACTAATATCGAGAAGTAATCCTTGATTTACAAAATCATAGTAATATACTGACTCTGTAAAAAATATATCTTGCTTGAGTCCAGCAATCTCATTTTGTAAATTCACACCTACATAATTCTTAGATGACTTTATCATGATTTGAACGCCTTTTTTACCTTCTTCAAAAGAGACATCCTTGTATTTATCTTCAAACCTCGTTTTAGCTTTTTTAAGCCATTCTTCTCCATACCCTCCATCAAATGTTCCTACAAAAAGTTGTGTTTTCGCAAGATCAGCATCTTCATCTTCGCCGATTCTATCGATATCACACGCAATGAGTACAATTGATAAGATGAGAATTGTTAATATGCTAAATATTTTTTTCATTGATCTCTCTCCCTTTTTCTAATCTAAATAGTCTTTTTTATACGTCACGTTAAAACTTGTAGTCAATTGCTTTAATTGTTTGTCAGTAATTGTGTTAATTTGCTCCATATTTTTAGTCATTAAAAATATTTGAGCTGATTTTTCAACTGTTTCAATTAACCCAAATGTATCATCTAAACTACATCCAGTCGCAAATATACCATGCATAGCCCAAACAACCAATCTGTGATTAACCATTTTTTTTGCTGTTGCTTCACCAATATTGCTATTTCCACAAACCATCCATGGAAGAATGCCAATACCATCAGGAAATACAATAATTGATTCTGTACACATTTTCCAAAGAGATTTGGTAAATGATTTATCTTCTAGTTCATGCACAAACGACATTGCCATTGTGTTTGTTGCATGTGTGTGAATCACAACTTTATGTGTCTTGTCAACTTCGAGTCTTGTTGCATGGGTTAACAAATGTGTGCTTAACTCTGAAGTTGGTTTCCCACCATCACTAAACCCCCATAAAATATCTGCTTTTCTACCATCTTCAGTGATTCTGATTATGCCTGTATTTAACTTAGGATTTTTGCTTACGTTTTTTAAATATTTACCTGAACCCGTTACTAAAAAATATTTGTTTTTCAGTTTTTTAACTTCACATTCAAGATTTATCGTTTTTATGATTTGATTTATTTTTATATACTTTATAACTTCTTCTTCATCCATGAGTACGGAAATGTTTCCGCTATTTCTCTCATGCCATCCATTGGCATATAATTTATCTGTTAACATCCCAAATTCGATCATAAATGTTGATTTTAATATGTTTTTCATATGCTTATCTACCTTTCGAGTTTATCCTCATATTTTTTTACTATTTCATACCATTCATTTTGTTTAGGTTTACCATTAATTTCACAAAAGTAATCATATACAATGCCGAAAGGTAGTGATTTTAATGCTTCAGTGTCAACCATTCTTTTTGTATAATCTTTATTAACTTCTAATTTTCTAATTTGATCACTTGGTTCAAGCATTGCCTTTAATAAAGCTATTTGAAACGATCTTGCACCAATGACCCATGCTGCTACTCGATTGATTGATGCATCAAAATAATCAAAGCCAATGTGAATTCTATCCCCCAAATTATTTCTAACAATTGCTTGAGCAATTTCTTGAGTCATATCATCTTGAATAACAACGTGGTCTGAATCCCACCTCATTGGTCTAGAAATGTGTAATAACATTTCATCAAGGTATAGCGATAGTGATGAGATTTTATCCGCAACAGATTCTGTTGGATGAAAATGGCCAGAATCTAAACATATACTTTTATCATTTTTTATTGCATATCCAAGATAAAATTCGTGTGATCCTACTGTATAAGCTTCAGAACCAATCCCAAATAGTTTAGATTCCATCGTATCTAAGACATATTTTTTATCAATTTCTTCTTTAAAAATTTCATCAAGTGACGCTTTTAGTTTTATTCTCGGAGTTAACCTGTCATATGGATAATCTTTAAATCCATCAGGGATCCATATATTATGAATCGATTTTTGATTCAATGATTTTCCAAAATATTGTGATATAATTCTAGTTTTTTTGATGTGTTCTATCCAAAACTTTCTAATCTTCTCATCAGTTGAACTCAAAGTAAATCCACTTTCTGCATTAGGGTGTGAAAAACAAGTTGGGTTAAAATCTAATCCTAAATCATTCTTCTTTGCCCAATCAACCCATGATTTAAAGTGTTTAGGCTCTAATTGGTCTAAATCGATTTCTTCTTTTGTATCTGCATATATAGCATGTAAATTTACTTTATGCTTTCCAGGTATTAATAAAAACGCTAATTCTAAATCAGCTTTTAATTCTTCTATTGTTCTTGCTTTAAATGGATAATTGCCTGTTACTTGAATCCCCCCTGATAGAGTTTGATCTTTAAACAAGAAGCCCCCTATATCATCGCCTTGCCAACATTGAATAGATAACTTGATTTTTTGAAGTTTTTCTATTGCTTGATCTGTGTCTACACCATAAGCACTGTAAATCTTTTTAGCTAATTCATAATTATTAATTGCACTCATATCTACACATCCTTATCCATTAATTTTAAAAACCTTATATAAGCTTTTTCATCTTGTACATGATATAAAGCTGATTCTATTTGCACATGATGCTTATAAATTAATTCTTGCCCTTCATTTAAAGTGCTAATATCTTCATTAGCTAGCATTTGAACGATTGAGTTTCCTAGTACAGTAGCTTCAATTGGTCCAACAAAAACTTCCTTTTGTGTTATTTTTGCTGTTAATTCGTTGAGCATCTTTGATTGTGTTCCCCCACCTATTAATAATATCTTAGTGATAGGATACCCTATAGTATCCTCTAATTTATCAATGACATATCTATACTTGAAAGCTAAACTTTCATATATACATCTTGTTATCTCTCCAATAGTTTCTGGAATGACTTGTTTCGTTTTTTGACAATAAGTCTGTATTTTTTTAGGCATGTTATCTAATTGATTAAACATTGATGAGTCTGGATCGATTAAACATTGATAAGGCTCAGATAAAAGCGCTTTCTTCTCTAAAATTTTATACGTGAGACTTTGTCCTTCTAATTCCCACTGTTTTTTACATTGATTAATAATCCACATACCCATAATGTTTTTTAAAAATCTAACACCTTGAATACCGGCTTCATTTGTGAAGTTGTTGATTCTAGCTTTTTCGCTAAGTATGGGTTTATCGATAATTGTTCCAAGTAAACTCCATGTTCCTGTATTGATTATAGCGACGCCTTTTTCTTTTTTAACACTTGCGAATGCACTTGCGGTGTCATGTGAACAAATGTTAAACACCTTGATTTTTTTGTGTTTTAACTCTTCAGGTTCAAATAAATTAAGATATCCCAATAAATGTCCTGGT
>CAYJDZ010000103.1:0-4696 GCA_964368955.1 uncultured Mariniplasma sp. | reverse complement strand
GTTATAATTAAAAAAGGTGATAGATAGTGAAACAGACAAATGTGCCGAAACATGTTGCGATTATTTTAGATGGTAATGGCAGATGGGCAAAAAAAAGAGGACAACCAAGATCATTTGGTCATTATATGGGTGGTAGAAACTTATTTAAAGTTGCCACTTACGCAAAAGAGATGGGTATTGAAAAATTATCTGTTTATGCTTTTAGTACTGAAAATTGGAAAAGACCAATTGATGAAGTTAATTATTTGATGACAAAACCAATTGAGCTCTATTATAAAAACATTGAAAAGTTTAATGAGATAGATTACAAAATCATCTTTTCTGGTAGAAGAGATCGTTTTAGTCAAGAATTATTAAAAGTTATTGATGAAATCGAAGCTAAAACGAAAGATCATCAAGGATTTATTTTAAATGTTTGTGTGGATTATGGCAGTTATGATGAAATCATAACAGCAATTAACACGCTAGATAAACCCGTAAGTAGAGAACTTTTAGAATCAAAGCTAATGGTTAAAGAACCAGTAGACTTACTCATTAGAACAAGTGGTGAAATGAGAATTTCTAATTTCTTACTTTGGCAGATCGCCTATGCAGAATTTTATTTTACAAAGGTGCACTGGCCATCATTTGGAAAAAAACAACTCATCAAAGCGATAAAATCATATCAAAAAAGACAACGCCGTTTTGGAGGCTTAGCATGAAAAAAAGATTAACGACAGGACTTGTCCTGGCCCTTATATTAATACCGACAATTAGCTTTGAGATGTTTTTAGGTGTTTTTCAAGTTTTAATGATTCTATTTGTAGTCATTGCATCTTTTGAGATGATTAGAATGTATGAAACAGAAAAGAAATTTGAAGTTTTACCTAAAGTAGGAATTATTCTATTAACACTAGGTACATTCTTTAGTGTCGGTGGTGTTATGGGAAACTTAGAACATAACCCTTTAGAGGCGAATGGTTTATTAAGTATTACCATCCCTTTAATCACTTTAATCTTATTTAGCTTCTTAGTTTTATTTAAGAATTTTAATGGACTTGATGTTGGTAAAGCATTAACCATCATTAATTATGTTGGATTAGGTGCAGCATCAATTGTAATTTTAAGGTTTTTAGGAGTTAGATTTATTGTTTACCTTCTTTTAATTACAGCAGCAACTGATATTTTTGCTTATTTATTTGGCGTTAGATATGGGAAACACAAACTTGCTCCACATATCAGTCCAAAAAAATCATGGGAAGGCGCAATTGCAGGAACTGTATTTGCAACTGTTATCGCATCCTCATTCGCATTATTTTATGGGGTTTTCTTTCAAGCAGGAACTTATCTTGGAGACTTGCTTAATTCAGGTGGACAAATGACTTTACTAGATAACTTTTCTAGTTTAGGAGAAAGAACACCGGTTTGGGTTCAAGGCTTAATTATCGTTCCAATTACGATGCTTGCAAGTATGTTTGCCCAAATTGGTGATTTGGTAGCTTCAAGATTAAAAAGAACTTATAATATTAAAGATTTTGGAACGATTCTCCCTGGACATGGAGGTCTTCTGGATCGTTTTGATTCAGCACTATTTGTAGCAATGTTTCTAACATCGATATTCTTACTTATTTATACATTGTTTCCAGCTGTCTACCTTTCATGAAAAACTTATACTTATTAGGGGCAACGGGATCAATTGGGACTCAAAGTTTAGATGTCATCAAAAATCATTTAGATGAGTTTTGTTTGATTGGTTGTTCTTTAGGTTCTAATGATTCAAGGAATATGGAAATTCTCGAGACATTTAGACCTGAAATAGCATCCCTAAGATATGAGCATCAATTAGAAAAATATGAACTAAAATATCCGAACATCAAATTCGTTGTTGGAGATCAAGGATTAATAGAGATTGCTAAATATCCTAAATGTGGACTTTTTATTAATGCTTTATCAGGATCAGTAGGTCTTAGACCGACTATAGAAGCAATTAAATCTAAAAAAGATATTGCCCTAGCAAATAAAGAAACCCTAGTGATGGCTGGCGATATTGTAAATGCCCACATCAAACAATATGGTGTTAACTTATATCCTATAGATAGTGAACATAGTGCATTATGGCAAACCATTGATCATGAAGACCATAAGTATATTAAAAAAATGGTAATCACCGCAAGTGGTGGTTCATTTAGAGATTTAACTAGAGAAGATTTAAAATCAGTCACAATAGCACAAGCGTTAAACCATCCAAATTGGGCTATGGGTGCTAAAATAACTATTGATAGTGCAACGATGATGAATAAGAGTTTAGAAGTCATAGAAGCACATCATTTATTTAATCTGGATTATGATCAAATAGAGACATCTCTTCATAAGGAAAGTGTTGTTCATGGAATCACCTATTTTATAGATGGAACGATGAAGGCGTCTTTAAGCGTTTCAGATATGAGAATTCCAATTGCTTACGCGCTATTTTATCCCAAAAGAGTCTTTTATGACAAGTTTTTAGAATTAACGAATCTTTCTTTTAAACCCATGGATTTTATAAGATACCCTTTATTAAAACTTGGGTATGAAGTAGGGAGAAAAGGTGGAATTTATCCAACCGTGATGAATGCTGCTAATGAAGCTGCAGTTCATCTGTTTTTAAATGAAAAAATTAGTTTTTTAGATATTGAAAAAATTGTGTTTGATACCATATCAAACTACAAACAAATAGAAAATCCATCATTAGATGAAATCATCGATGTTAATCAGAATGTTTTTGAAGACATCATGAAAAAGTATGAGAAGAGGTAGTTTATGTTTATTTTAAATATATTATTATTTATCGTAGTTTTAGGCGTTATTATTGTTATCCATGAAGCAGGGCACTTTTATTTTGCGAAAAGAGCAGGGATTTTATGCCATGAGTTTTCAATTGGTATGGGACCAGCACTATTTCAAAAGAGAAAAGGAGAAACGATTTATTCAATTAGAGGAATCCCTATTGGTGGTTATGTTTCGATGGCTGGTGAAAGTGTCAGTGACGCTTTAATCAAAAAGGGACAAAATATTGGACTAAAAATCAATGACCAAGGGCTTGTTTATCAAATCGTGTTCACCGATCAAATCACATCTGACATTTATGGCGAGGTCGTTGATTTTGATTTATATGGAAAAGATTTTGATCCTTTATTTATTGAATTGAAAATTGATGACAAAATAGAAAAATATTCAGTCTTAAGAGATGCATCTTATCAATTAGATGAAAAACGTGAGATGTGGATTACGCCATCTGAAAAAAGCTTTGAAAGTAAGACATTATGGGAAAGATTTTTAGTTATATTTGCTGGACCCATGATGAACTTTATTCTTGCCTTCCTATTATTCTTAATGATCGGTTTTTTTGTTCAAAAACCTAATATTAATTCAAATGAAATCAATCAAGTTTCTCCACAATATGCTGCAGAAGTTGCTGGAATGGAATCTGGCGATTTATTAACCTCAGTTGATGGAAAACCAATTAGTAGTTGGACTGATATCGCATCTATTATGGGTAGTCTAAATCATGGTGTTGTTGATATCAGCTATCAAAGAAATGGACAAACCTTTAACGTTAATGATGTAAATTTAAGTGTAGCTATTCAAATGGCTGGATTTACCAATACGTATTTAGATCCAAGTACAGAAAAAATCACGATTTATAATGATCAAGCAATCATTGGCCAAAGTTTTGGTCGTGCAAAATCTGATGGTGGATTAAAAGAAAAAGATTTAATTAAACAAATTAAAATTGATAATCAAACATTTACAATCAATAACTGGGATGATGTGATTTCGCTTTTTAGAACATATACTAAAGGATCAATCGTCGTTGTTTATGAAAGAGACTCTAAACAATTTGAGGCATCTTATGATTTAATTAGCGAAAGAGCTTTAAACAAATTAGGATCTGAAGGTGTCGTTTTCCAATTAGGTGTCACTGCAACGACTAATTTCAATTGGGGTTATTCCTTATTATATGCACCAAATAGATTTTATAGTAACACGATGGAAGTATTCACAACACTAGGTCTTTTATTTGATCGTAGTGAAAATCTAGGTCTAGGAGATTTATCTGGTCCTGTTGGAATTTATACTTTAGTGAGTAGTACAGCAAGTCAAGGGATACTATCAATCATTGCGTTTACCGGATTTTTGAGTATTAACATCGGACTTTTAAACTTATTACCTATTCCAGCACTTGATGGTGGGCGCTTAGTTTTCTTAGGAATTGAAGCAGTAACTAAAAAACCTTTACCAAGAAAAGTAGAAAATTCAATTAATAATGCAATGTTCATCTTATTATTAGTGATGTTTGTCTATGTAACCTATAATGATATCGTAAGACTTATTGCTGGATAGTCATAAAAAACGCGATAAAAAGAGCGAAAAACACCGCTCTTTTTTTATTAATAATGGCCTAATAAAGGCAAAAATGAATAAAATTTAAAAAAGATGGTTTTTTATAGACAAAACTATTGACTTTAAGTATAAAGTGAGATAGAATATAACAGGTCGTCCAAAAGAGGCCAACCAAATATGAGACAAAATAAATGAAATAAATATTTATTATGTGTTGACAAACTACGTTTGATTTGGTATCATATTAAAGCACGCCAAAGAAATCGTGCGCAAGATTGATCTTTGAAAACTGAATTATGATGAGTGTATCAAAAGAAGAAACAAAGCAATAAAA
>CAYJDZ010000102.1:0-4714 GCA_964368955.1 uncultured Mariniplasma sp. | reverse complement strand
CAGAAAATAGATAATTGATCCTATGAATATGTCAATAACAATAAATATAGTCATGTTCTTAATTAATTTCGGATACACATATGTTTCTTGATCGACTAAAATAGATAATTTGTTTTGGTCCATACCCTCTAAGAAAGAATCATCTTTTTCTAAATAATCTTGATAAATAAAATCTTCATCGAAACTTAAAATTAGTTGTTCATCATAATCATAGAGTTCGAAACCCAGACGCATATCAATTTCTAGAGTTAAGGTGTAAAAATAGAAATCAATTAAGTTAAGACCATAACTAATGGCAACATCTTTTACTTTAGCATCTACATATGTTTCATAAAATGTTGTATTTAAGTTTTTATCAGTTACCCTAAGCCCAGTTTGATCATTTTCATCTTTAACATCTTCTGCATATTTAACATCTTTAATAGGAAGGACAATAATTCCAATTTGATTCATATTATTTTTTTTATCTTGACCGATGACTTGATATGTATCAACGATGTAATATTCGGTTGTATTTCTACTAATTCTTAAATAAGCTAGTGATTGAATGCTAATAAACTCATCAAAATCTTGATCTAGCACTGCTTTATCCGCAAGTTCATAAAAGACATCATTGACTCTTGCATTATAACTTAGCGACAATGTCATAAAGTAGATACCAACACCAACTGTTAAACTAAATAAAAAATATATGATTATAAATTTTTTCATCTTCAATAAATCTCCCTTATTGTACTAGAGTTTTTTCTTTTTTTTAATGATAAAGTAAAGACCAGTACCTATAGCAATATCTATGACGATAAATAAAGTCATATTTTTAATGATTTTCGGTGTTACAAAAGTATCAAAATCAATCATAAGTTCTAAATCCTTAGGATCCATTCCATCTGTAAAACCATCTTCTAAATCTGGATAGTTCTGATAAGTTATCATTTGATTATAAGTACTAATTAATTTTTCTTCATAATCATATAACTCTATTTTTAAATCAATTGTTTTTTCTATGTTTATTGCATAAAAATAAAAGTCCATTAATGTTAATCCATAACTAATTGAAGCATCTTTATAGTTATCATCTGTATAGGTTTCGTAAAAAGTTTCGCTTGTTAAATTGTTGATGACTCTTAATCCGGTTTTATCATATTGATCATCAATTTGTTCAGCATGTTTAACATCTTTTGTAGGGACGACAAAAATACCTAATTGATTGATGTTTTTCTTTCCACTTCTACCAATAACTAAATAACCTTCTAAAAGATAATCATCAGTAGTTTGAGTGTATAACTTTTTATATGCAACGGATTGCATAGAAATAAATTCATCGAAATTTTTAGTTTCTACTGCTTTTTCAGCAAGTTCATAATAGACATCATAAACTCTTTGATTGTTCATCAATGTTTTAGTCACATAAAATATGCCAAAACCAATTAGAAAACTAATCACTATGTAAATTGTCACAAATTTTTTCATGTTCTTATAACTCCTCTAGGGGTATATAACTGTCTTGCTGGGTTGATACATTTAATCAACCCTTGATGGTAGATTAAGGCTCCATCATCGGGTATCACATAAATATCCTTACGTGATAATCGGTACATCTTTTTTAAAGAACTCTTTTGAGTCTTTCGTCTTCTATAATGAACTTCAATGATAAAATGATCAATTAAAGATAGACCTCTATTTAGACTAAAAGCGTGATAATCTCGGTCTTTAGATATATGATATGTATCAAATTGAATCATCGCTCCAGCTGATGATCCTATATAGATTTTACTCTTATCTTCTAACACTTCTTTTAGATTAAACTCCAAAATACGGTTCATCATTTGGTCTGGTGAACCCCCCGGAAAATAAATGATATCTGATGCTTCAATTTTTTTAATTGCACTTTTTATGTCATCATCATGATAATATATCCAATTAATTTGTGATTCATCAATACCATAGGGCATGAAACTATCAATCATTTTTTGATAGTATTCTCCCCCTTTTTTATAATACAAATCATAGGCTTGTTTTGTAGGTATATCTTTTTCAAAAAAGGAAAATGCAAGGATGCAAACTTGATGATTTTTCTTAATTATGGATTTAAGTTCACTCACCATATAATCTTTTCCAATGATACCTCTGCTTAATAAAATATGCGTCATTTAATCTCTCTTTTCAAAAACATTTTTGCAAGTCTCACCCAGTCATTGATGTATCCATATTGGTTGATGAAATCATCAACTTCCATCCCTGGATAACATACATCTTTGGTTGCTACTGAGATGCCATGTGGACCTGTGGGATATAGATGTGATTCCACATAAACATGGTTTCTTTTTAATGCTTCAATCATAATTAAACTGTTTTCAACCGGTACATCCTTATCTTGCATTGTATGCATAATAAAAGTTGGTGGAAATAAGTGATGTAGATGTTTTTCCATAGAAACCTCTTCTAATTGGTCAGTCGTTGGTTTTTGACCTAATAAATTAATAAAAGATTTTGCATGTGTAAATCTTGGATTTGCAGTGATTACAGGATAGCACAATATAAGTTTATCAATTAAATCATAATAATAACTAGAAAGCATTGCAGCAAAATGTCCACCTGCACTAAAACCGATGAGATAGACTTTATCAATAAAAGGGTGTTGTTTAAGTCTAGATAAAAGTTCTTTTGCTTCTAGATGAATATCAGGAAACATTAATTGTTCTTCTCTATAATTATAGATTGCGTGGTGATAACCTTCAGATTTGAATTGCTCTGCAACAACACCTGCTTCTCTATCAGATGCATTGATATAGGCCCCTCCAGGAATGACGAGTATTAAGTCTCTTTTTTGATCATCTATTAATTCTAAATCGTAATAATTCTTACTGTTTAAATCATATCTCATTATTTATACCTCTCATCTATAATATTATAGCATAATTTTATTAGATAAAAAAAACTGTCTGATCAACAGTTTCTTAAATAAGTTTTTGTGGTTTATGGAAAAAGTATCCTTGTTGCATATAAATATTTGTTTTTACTAAAATATCACTGACTTCTTTTGTCTCTACCATTTCTGCTACAATAATTTTTTCAGACATCGATCCTATTTGGCTAATCATTTGAACTATCGCAAGATTTTTCTTTGACTCTAGATGATTGATAAAAGAACCATCAATTTTTATCATATCGTACTCAATATTTTCTAAAACAGCTAATGATGAATACTTACTTCCGAAATCATCAATCGCAATATAGAATCCAAAGTCTTTGAACTTCTTAATCATTTGATTACAAAGCAACATATTATAAACAAAGATATTTTCTGAGACTTCAACAAACACATCTTTATGATTAATACCATATGATTTGGTGATTTCAGCTAATTTTTCTGCGAATCCTTCTTTTAAAAACATCTCAGGCGTTAAATTAATCGTTAGTTTTACGTCTTGATATGCTTTATTGATTTTTAATGTTTTATAACTTGATAAGCTCTTATGAACTAAATAGACTTCTAACATTTCTAATAGGTTTGATTTTCTTGCAACTCTAAAAAATTCATCAGGACTAATAAAGCCAATGACTTCATCATGCCATCTAGCAAGTGCTTCAACATAAACAATTTTTTGATCAAGTGCATTTACAATATGTTGCATATGAATGTCAATTTTTTTATTGTTAATCGCATGATATAGTCTATTTGTTAATATAATGTTTTTTTCTAAGTTATTTTTCATGCTAGGTTGATATCTAATCACTTGATTATATGCCGTATCAGTTTTATGATAAGATGCTAGTCCAGCATAATTCAAAAGTTCCTTGAAGCTATCTGAATCATCTTTATATAGTGCATAACCAATGCGCTTTTTAACTTGAATATATGTTTCATCAATTATATAAGATTTAACAATTTGTTCTTCTAAAGACTCTTTCATTTTTTCTATTAAAACTTTTGATGGGTTAACTAACATAATCATAAACTTCTCGTCTAAATCATTTGCTAATATATCTTCTTTTGTAGTTAGTGCACGCAGTTCATCAGCAATAGTGATTAATAGTTTTTTTGATAAATCAGACCCATAATAATCAACAACTGCATAAAATTCATCAATATCAATCATAAAACAAGCTGCAGTTCTTACATCTTTTAATCCATTGATTCTTTGATTTAAACCATTTTTATTGAGTAAATTTGTGATTTGGTTATAATTCGCTTGATATTCAAGAGAACTTGTTAGATTGGTTATCTTTGTTATATCTTCACCCATTGAGATAATTGACGTCGGCTTTCCATGAAAATCAGTTAACAAAATATTTTTCCATGAAATAACAAATTTTTCGCCATGTTTATCATAATCAATTACCGAATAAGTTATCTTATTGTCTATAACATTTCGAATCCAATCTTCTTGATCATTATGATACTTTTTTCCGATATTATTGACAAACGAGCCTCTAATCATTTTCGAGTTACATTCAAAAACTTCACAATATCTTTTAGACGCTTGTATCACGTTTCCTTCAGGATCGACAATTACAATTAATTCTGTAGTATTTTCAATTACTTTTTTACTAGCAAGAGATAGCTCTTGATACTTACTTTCGGTAAAAGCTAATTGTTTTTTCATTGAATCTAAATCAGTCACATCAAATGCAATCCAAAGCAGTTTATCATTTATTTTTGTCGTGTGAATGATAAATAAAAGATATTGATTGGTCTCAGGAAACTTAATAC
>CAYJDZ010000101.1:0-4833 GCA_964368955.1 uncultured Mariniplasma sp. | reverse complement strand
TAATATGTAATTACTATATATAAGTCTTGTCTGTACAAACATATTTTCGACTTATTTATGTTTCTTACGCACAAAATTTGGCATATATTCAAGCAATTTGTAACATTTCAAACACGTAGAGACGGTGGTATTGCTTTCATTAAAACAACCGTCATTTTCCTAATGACGTCATGGGATTGCTTACCTATTTTGTTACTATAGACTTAATCATAAAGGCTTATGACTTTTTTTACGGAGTCAAATGGCTCAGTAATACTATTAATGTTTGATTTTATATTTCATGGTATTAGTTATTAAAAAAGCACTTATTATATACTCTTGACATAGTTTAAGTATAGATATATATTTGATTCAAATGAATGACTTGAAATCTTTAATATAGCGAAGGTGCGTTGTGAGTAAAAGACTAGAGATAATGAACGCGTTTTATAATGGAGTCAATGAAGATGCTAGACTGAATAAGAGCCGACACGGTCAACTGGAATTTGAGACGACAATGAGTTACATTCATCGTTTTACAAAGGATAGAGACAAAATACTAGAAATTGGAGCTGGTACTGGAAAGTATTCAATCACTCTTGCAAAAGAGGGATATGAAGTCACAGCTATTGAACTTGTAGAACATAATCTTGAGATTTTAAGGAACAATAGTCGAGAATTGAAGAGTCTTCTAGCTTTACAAGGCGATAGTTTGAATCTAAGTCTATTTAGTGACAATAAGTTTGATGTTACTCTTGTGTTTGGGCCATTATATCATCTTTATAATCAGTTAGAGGTTCATAAAGCAATTGATGAGGCGATTAGAGTCACAAAAAAAGGCGGAGTAATATTGGTGGCATTTCTTTCTGTCTATTCGATTATGTATTCAAATTATTTACAAGGTAATTTAGAAGCTGGTTTGAATGAAAATTATACACTTGATTATCAGGTGAAACATTTTGAAGAACAACTTTTTACCGGCTACGACATCGTTGAGTTTGAACAATTGTTTTTGCATAAAGATGTTAAATATATCACTACAGTTGCAGTTGATAATGTGCTTGAACTTGCGGAAGAACGAAATGATTTTAAGATGTCGGATGAGGAATTCAATCTTTTTACTAAATATCATTTTGCAACTTGTGAAAAGAGAGAACTGCTTGGCACCTCAAATCATTTATTATATATATGTAGAAAAATCAAATAATGAAGTATTGATATTTTTTGAAAGGACATAAGATGAGGAAAATAGATTGTATTGAGCAAACCAAAAATTATATTCGAAATCAATTTCTAAAAAGTGATATTTTTGAAACAGCTCATGAAGCGTTGTATAGATTAGAACATTCTTATCGAGTGGCTAATATTGGAGAAGAAATCGCCAAAGCAGAAGGACTAGACATCGAAGTTTTGGTGGTTGCTTGTCTTTTACATGATATTTCATATTGTTTTCCATTTACAGATAATAATTATCTAAATCATGGAAGAGATTCAGCAAAATTGGTTCGACCTTTTCTAGATCAACTTGGATTTTCAAAAAATGAAATCAATGAAATATGTTTTGGTATCGCTATACATGTTGATGATGTTTCTGATTTTGAGGGAATTAGATCACCCTTAGCTTTAAGTGTAGGTGACGCTGATAACATTGACAGATTTGATGTTTATAGAATTTATGATACCCTAGAAAATCTTTGTTTTTCAGAAATGCCTATTGAAGAGAAAATTCAACATATTGATAAAGTGTTATTACGTCTTCCGATACTTCGCGAGGAGAAACTCGGAACCAAAAAAGCTGAAGAATTATGGATCGAGAAGATTGATTTTCAAATACTGTTTTACCGTAAGTTGAAGGATCAGTTATCAAAAAGTAACTAGTAGTCTAGTTTAGTCATTGGCATAAAGTAGTTATACCAACTCTTTTTTGAGTTGGTTTTTCATTAATATTGATATCTTCAATTAAATTATCAAAATTTTAATGATATCAAAGCAAAAATAAAAGAACTCTTGTGAATATTCAAAGGGTTCTTATAAGTTTCGCATTTATATAAAAAATGCAAGTCGATGATAACCAAAGTTACATTCGTTTTGACAAAATTATTTTTGTTAAAAATAAAATGACTAGTCCCGCAAACATGATGAGTGCTAAGATGAGTGAAATAGTAATAAACGGGTCTCCAAGAAAACCGAATATGACTATGCAAGTTACATTTAGAAACATGATAGAATAAAGTGTTATAATCGAGGCTTTTCCTTCGATTGAACGTATTCTTTCATCATTAGTCGCAATTTGTAATTTATATTGGATTTTGCTACTACTCTTAACAATAACCGCAACTATAATTAGAGTATACGATAAACTTGTAAACATTCCTTTAATAAAATCAGGAAGAAAATCATAAGCATGGTTAACGGATACAACAATTGACAATAATAGACCGATTACAAATAATACTTCAAAATAGACTTTGCTAAATCTTTTCATTTTCGTTCTCCTCATAAATAAAGATATCTTCAATTTTTAAATCAAAATAGTACGCTAATTTATAGGCTAATAAAATGGAGGGGTTATATCGTCCGTTTTCTAAGGAGCCAATGGTTTGTCTTGATACACCCATAGCTTTTGCCAAGTCCTCTTGTTTAATCCCTTTTTCTTGCCTTAATTTTTCAAGAATATTTTTCAATATATCACCTCTATGGAAAGTTAACTTTACATTTATTATATCAATAATATTTATTTCTGTCAATTCTAAAAATAAACAAAAATCAATTATTTTAATTGACTAACAAATTAGTGATATAGTAGTATTATAAAGGGGTTGATATCATGATTGAAACGAGTAGATTAATGTTACGGGAATACACTGTAGAAGATTATGATGAGTTACTTAGTATATTAACTGATTCAGAAACAATGCAATATTACCCCACACCTTATGATGAGGAAAAAACAAAAAGATGGATTCTTTGGAATTTAAAGAACTATAAAACATATGGTTTTGGTCTTTGGGCGGTTATAAAAAAAGATACGAAAGAGTTTATCGGAGATTGCGGAGTTACTCTTCAAGATATTGATGGAGAAATGCTTCCGGAAATAGGATATCATATTAAGAAATCTTATTGGCGCATGGGGTTTGCTAAGGAAGCCTCTAGAGCTGTACGAGATTGGGTATTTAAGAATACTCAATACAATGTGATATACTCTTACATGAAATATACAAATGTTCCTTCATCCTCAACAGCCATTGCTAACGGAATGAAGAAAGTAAAAGAGTATTTTAATCCAATCGATGAAATCACATATGTTTATGCTATTACACGAGAAGAATGGAACAATTTAAATAAATAGAATTACCAGGATTCAGTAAATATCATGTTAATAAAAATAATGGCACAAAAAATAAGGTGATTAATAATGAGGATTTTTGCAATTGAACTGAACAATGAAATAAAAGGAATTGCAAAAAGAAAAGAATATATCGAGTCGATAATTGCATCTCTACCATCACCCGATTTTGTTGCACTGCCAGAATTGGCATTATGTAGTTATATGGCGTCTCAAGAAATATGGCAATACGCTGATAAAATCGGAAATGACACGACGTCTTGGGCTAAAAAGATTGCTTTGAAATATAATACCTATATTGGAGTCGGATATCTCGATTGGGAGAATAATAACTACTATAATCGATATTTAATCGCTGGGCCACAAGCGGTATATGGTAGTATTACTAAATCAGAAGGAGAATCTGCGGTTTTCAAACGCGGTTCTTTTGGAAATATTGTTCAAACTCCAGTTGGTAATATAGCTATTGGCATTTGTTATGATTCAAGAAGAAAACATTTTTATGACAACATAAAAAATGAAGAGATTTCTCTAATCCTTTTTCCACATGGAAGCCCAGCTAATCCAAAAAAGGGATTAAAAGAGCAATATGATAATGATTATTTATGCATGGAATATGTTCGGGCATTTAATGTCCCTGTTGTATATATCAACAGTGTAGGACCTATAGAGTTTATGCCAGGGATAATGGGAAGAATGATGAGAAATGCGGGTTTTTCTCTGAATGGGAAAACCAGAATTTACTCTCTTTTTGGAGAATCTATTTTGTCAGATAGACAAGATGTTATTGGCATAGATTTGCCAATATCTTCACAAAAATTGAAACAAGAAATCAAGTTTTATGGGGATAATCTTGTCAAAGGAAATTGGTTTTTTAGACATTTTATTCTTAAAAAAGATATAGTTCGTGGCATTAAATCGTACGAAGAAAATAAATAGTATAGATTGATGATTTTTTATAGAGGTAATGAAATGGAATTTAAACGTATTGATATTAACGATTTTAATCAATTAAAGAGCCTTCATTTTGCCTATAAAAATGAGATTAATGAAATTGCTCCTACTGAAGAAAATATGATAGAATTACGAAAAGCTATAGAAGAGGATCAAATTCTTTTTTATGGTTGTCTAATTGACGACATCCTTGTTGCTAGTTGTTCAGTTTCTCCTATTTATTCAACATTTATTTATGGTAAAGCTGGGATTTTGAAGATTTTTATGTTCTTCCTAAGTTTAGACATATGGGAATAGCTCATCAACTTGTCAATTATGCCTTCACTAAAAGTGGAGTTGGATTTGTAATTGTTGGGTGCGCGGATTGTGATATTAAAATGTATGAATCATTAGGATTCACAATACAGCTTGGGAACATGTTAGTAAAGAATAATTAAATCAAAAAATTAGTAATCGCACTGGATGAATTTGAAAATACTTTCTCAACGTAATTAGCTTTCATTTTTTCATATAAACAACGTATAATTTTTTTTATATATTAATTAGAAGGAATA
>CAYJDZ010000100.1:0-4924 GCA_964368955.1 uncultured Mariniplasma sp. | reverse complement strand
GTTTTTGGTTCATCAACTAATAAAATATCATTGATGTCAAGGACATCTTGATATGTCCTATGTTTAAAAATTGCATTAAGATGTGCGAGTGTTTGAATATAGGGAATGACGCGCATGCCATATGATGAAGAAAACTTGACAAGATCAGATAGTTCTACTTTTGTATATCTACCTCTCATATATCCAAAATAAGGTTCATCTTTAATCTCAAATAAATCTTCTAAATAAAGACCTATATAGGTATATCCCATTAAAGATAAGTTTAAGACTTGTTTTTTTAAAGTCGAGATTTTAGGAACTGCATTTCTAGCACAATCAATCATGTATCCTAAATCCTTCATCGGTCTTATTCTTTTCATCTCATAATCTAATATATCAAGATGACTAAAAAGATATCCGAGTGCGGCAAAGATATCTCTTTGTTTGTTGTAATAGATTTTATAATTTGATCCAGTTTTTATGATTTTATAATCTTGATCATCAAATTGAATAAACTCGATTTTATTGATCACTGAGAAATCAAACTGCGTGTTTTCTTTGATATATTTTATTTGTTCACAAATATCAATACCTTTTATAATCATCATCATTACCTTCCAAATTATCTAAGCATTCTTTTATAAATTCTTCTACTATCATCTATTGGAACTGCACCAGATGCTTTTGCGTAAAAGATCTGAGTTTCTTCTTTTACACCACCGATGATGGCATAACCATAGCCATCATAGCGCATAGCAGTTAATGTGTGAAGCAGTAACGCTTTGCCTACACCTTGACCTCGGTATGCTTCATCAACTCCTGTAGGGCCAAAATACGCCTTAGCTGTAGCATCATAACATGCAAAGCCAATCACTTTTTCTCCGTCTACAGCAATAAAACATGTAGGATTATTTTTGTATAATCCAGCTTTAGCCTCTGATACCCACCCTTGTGAAAAGTGAGTCCCAATGAAATCTAAAACTCGATCACTACTTGGTGATAAGACTCTTCTAATATCATACTTAAATTCAACCTCTTTAATGATATCTCGATATAAATCAACGATCATATCTTTTGATTCGCTAACCATAATATAAATCTCCTTTTTTATTCTCATGTTAATTAAATTATAACACATTTGATTTTTCATTTTAGATAAAGTTGACTTCTTCCACATAATGAAAATAATTTACAAAAAAGCACTCATATCTAAATGAGTGCTTGATAAGAAAATTATTCGCTTGGTTTTGGTTTAGGTTTAATTAAGTTGTGATAATAATCTGCTTTATTGACCTGATGATTTCTAGCAATTGAAAGTGATCCCTTTGGAACATCTTCAGTTACTGTTGAACCAGCTGCAATAAAAACTTGGCTTTCAATTGTAAGTGGCGCGACCATATTGACGTTACACCCGATAAAAACATCATCACCAATGATTGTTTTATGTTTTTTAACACCATCATAGTTAACGGTTATTGAGCCACACCCAAAGTTTACTCCAGATCCAACTTCCGCATCTCCTATATAAGATAAGTGAGCCGCTTTTGTATGAGCACCCGTAAATGAGTTTTTAACCTCAACGAAGTTACCAACTCTATTATATGGTCCAATCTTAGCGTGATTTCTTAAGTGAGCAAATGGACCTACTGTTGTATGGTCTCCAACACTTGAATCATAGATGAGTGAATGTTTTACTTCTGCAAACGCATCAATTATTCCATTATGAATTTCTGTGTTTGGCCCTATAATAGCACCTTCTTTAATAACTGAATCACCGGTTATTGTAGTGTTAGGATAGATTGTTACACCTGGTTCAATCACTACGTTATGACCAATAGTAATCGTGTTAGGAGACACCATTTCTACACCGTTTAACATATGGTTTTTATTGATTTCATCACGAAGATAACGTTCTGCTATACTCACTGAATATAAATCATTAACACCCATCATTTGATATGCGTCTCGCACAACAAATGATCCTAATTTATAATCATGCTTCATTAGAGCAACGATGTCAGTTAAATAATATTCGCCTTTACGTTCATTTTTTTCAATTTTGTTTAAAATTTTAAATAAAGACTTATTGTCAATGATATAAACACCTGAGTTAACTTCTTTAATCGCTTTTTGTTCGCCTGTGCAATCTTTATCTTCAACGATTGCCGCAATTGAACCATATTTATCCCTGACGATACGACCATAAGATTTAGGATTATCAAACATCATAGAAACAACTGTTAAATCATTGCCCATCTCTTGGTGTGCTTTTAAGAGTTTATCAGTGAGTTTGATGTTCATTAAAGGCATATCTCCTGGAAGGATGAAAGTCGTGCCTTCAAGGTCTGCTAGAATACTTTCAGCCATTAAAGCAGCATGTCCTGTTCCTAATTGTTCAGTTTGTTCTGCATATTTTACTCTATCACCTAAAATATCGATGATGACATCTTTCTTATGACCTACAACAACAACGATTTCATCAATCATTGTTTTTTCCAGCTTTTCAATGATATATTCAATCATTGGTTTTTTTAAGATTGGATACGCACACTTAGGTGATTCAACCTTCATTCTAGTCCCCTTGCCAGCGGCAAGTACTAAAGCATAAGTCTTACTCATGATTTTCAACTCCCTTAGAATTTTTTATTTTTAAGACAATTTGATTAATGATTTTAGTTAAAACTTCTTGATTCTTATGAGATACCGTTACTCTAACTAAACTCTCAGTTCCTGAAGGTCTAACAAGAAGTAGACTACCAGGTCCTAAATCTTTTTCTATTTGAGCAAGAAATAATTTCATTTCATCAGTTTTTAATATTGACTTATCAACACCCTTGATGTTAATCAGTTGATAAGGATATAAGGATAAATGACTAGTTAACTCTTTTAAGGTCTTCTTTTCTTCTGCCATAATAGAGAGTAAATAGATTGCGACTAAGAGTCCATCACCTGTATGAAGTAGGTGTCTCATGATGATATGTCCACTATTTTCACCACCAATGACATAATCATTTGTAGTAAGCTCTAAGGAGACATATTTATCTCCAACATCTGTTAAAGAATAATCAATATCATTTTCCTTTAAGGCTTTTAGTATACCAGGATTGCTCATCTTTGTTAAGACAACTCTATTTTTATTAAGTAAATTATTCTTTTTTAAATAAGATGAAATGACATAAATGATTTCATCACCATCATAAATTTTACTCTGATCACAAACTAGTAGGCGGTCTCCGTCTCCATCAAAGCTAAAGCCAAGATCGAGATTGTTTTCTTTGACATAATTAAAAATATAATCCATGTGGGTTGACCCACATCCTCTATTGATGTTTAAACCATCAGGAAGATTCGCGATTTGAACTGAAGTTGGTACATATAGATTAAAAAGTTTATGTGCAATTTGATAATTTGCCCCGTTTGCTGAATCATAAGCAATTTTAAGATCTGTTTGTGATACCTTAAATTGATCATATATTTTTAAATAAGTAGATTCAAAATCTGTTGATAATTGAAAATCACCAAATGATTGAATATTAAGTCTAGGGTTATCAATATAAGATTCAATAACAAGTTCTTCTTCATCGGTTGTTTTAAAACCTTTGTTAAAGACTTTTATCCCATTATCTGTATAAGGATTATGTGAAGCTGTAACCATGATACCAATGATCTGTTTTTCTTTTGAGTAATATGCAACCATCGGTGTTGAACAAACGCCTGCAAAAGAAACATTTAATCCCGTTGATAGCGCACCAGCGGCGATCATGTGCGCTAGCATTGGAGATGATTGTCTTGTGTCATATCCGATGACAACATCAAAATCTCCGATTGCTTCTTTTAATCCTTGCCCTAATTTGTAAGCAAGTGATGCGTTTAAGTGCTCAAACGCGATACCTCTAATCCCATCTGTTCCAAAATATTTTCCCATATATTGAGTCTCCTTTTATTCGACTGTAACGCTTTTTGCTAAATTTCTTGGCTTATCGATGTCTAGACCTCTCTCTAAAGCTGCATAATAGGCAATCAGTTGTGCAGGCACAACCATGACCATAGGCGTTAGAAAAGGATGAACATCTTTTAAGACGATATCATCGCCTTGATGAGCTGTTAGTTCTAATGATATGATAATTGTCGTTGCACCACGAGAAATAACTTCATTAAGATTTGATCTTGTATTATTTGAAATTTTATCACTTGATATTAAAGCAATGACTGGTGTTGCTTCTTCGATTAAAGCAATCGTTCCATGCTTTAACTCTCCAGCAGCAAACCCTTCAGTTTGGATGTAGGATATTTCTTTTAATTTTAAGGCAGCTTCCAAAGCTGTATAGTAATCAAGAATTCTACCAATGTAGAAACAGTTTCTTTTAGTTATCTTTTGATGTACTAAAGTTGAAATATCTTGTCTTTCAAGAAATTCTTCAATAGAACCTGCTACTTTTTCTAATTCTTTTTTTAAATCAAACTCTTTTTTTGATAATTCATAGCATAAAATTGATAAGACAGCAATTTGAGCAACATATGCTTTAGTTGAAGCAACCGCAATCTCTGGTCCTGCAAAAAGCTCTAAATAATAATCAGACTCTCTTGCAAGTGTTGATGTTTTAACATTTGTGATTGTTAAGGCTTTGTAGTTTAAAGCCTTTATTTTAAGAAGACAAGCACGAAGATCGGCAGTTTCTCCAGATTGAGAAATCATCAAGAAAAAAGGCTTTTTAGTCAATTTTGGTAAGTGATAGGCAAACTCACTTGCGATATGAACTTCTGCTGGTATATGTGTAAGTTCTTCAAATAAGAACTTACCAACATAGCCAGCATGCATCGATGTGCCTGCAGCAATGATATAAACTCTATCTGAGCCTTTAATATCATTTAAGATATCAAGGGGTATGTCAATTTTATCATGAATTAAGTAATTTTGAATAATTCTTCTAATCACTGATGGTTG
>CAYJDZ010000099.1:0-5013 GCA_964368955.1 uncultured Mariniplasma sp. | reverse complement strand
AGGTATGTATAAGATAAGATATTTTGCAGTTGATCTAAGTGGAAACCAAGTTTTCGTTGATTACGATGTTTTAGTAGAATAGGAGGCTATAATGAAAAAAACATACACTATATTTTTATTAATCGTTGCGTTAACAGGATTAGCTTCATGTAAGAAAGATTCAGAAATTGATGATGTTGATGTACCTATAAGCATAGAAGAATCAGAATTCTACCTTGTTAATAATGGTACTTCTGATTATACAATCGTATATTCAGAGTATGATGATGAGATGGTTTCTAGAACAGCTGTTCTAGAATTGAAGCTTTTCTTCAAAGAAGCAACGGGAATTGATTTACCTGCAATTTCTGATAAAGGATTGACATATCAAGAGGGACAGCAATATATTTCTATAGGGCAAACAGCACTTTTAAAATCTTCAGAGATTGAAATAAACGCAGATCTTGGACATAGTGGCCTACAAGTTGTAACTAAAGGACAAAGTGTCTTTATGTTCGGTAAGACTCGTTTTGGTTCTCTTTATTCAGTATATGAATTTTTAGAACATCAACTAAACTTTAAAATATTTGCGGTTGATGAAATTAGAATTGATAAAGATGTTTCATCATTAAAACTTTTAAAATTTAAAGTTACTGATATCCCTACTTTTGAATACAGAGTAGGTAGTTACGGAGAACTTTGGAATGGTTCAACATTCACAAGAAGAATGCGCATGCATAGAAATGATGACGTTTGGATTAGTTTAGGTGGACTTGCATATCACAACTTTTTTGCGACTGTTCCACCAGCACAGTATAAGGGATCGCATCCAGAATGGTATTCAGCAGATGGCAGACAATTATGCTTGATGACAGATCCAGAAGGGTTAAAGGCCGTTGTTGTTGATCAAATGAAAACATACATTACAAACAATCCACAAGCAAACAATCTAACATTTACTCAAGAAGATTTCAATGTTTGGTGTGAAAATGAAACATCAAGAAATTTGAAAGATAAATATGGGACGAATGCGGCTGAAATGATTATCTTTTTAAATATGGTTGCAAAAGAAATCGAAGAGTGGCTAGATGTTGAAGACCCAACAAGAGAAGTAACCATATTAATGTTTGCTTATCATAAAACAGAAGATGCGCCAACAAGATTTGATATTGAAAAACAAGCGTATGTACCTATCGATGAAGATGTCGTTTTAAGAGATAATGTAGGCGTGTTATTTGCTCCAATTTATGCTGATCACTATCAAGATTATTACCACGAAGATAATGTAAACACAGCTGAAACAATGAAAAAATGGAGTGCTTTAACAAATAATATTTATTTATGGAGCTATGGTACATATTTTCTTAATTATTTAGTACCATATGACTCATTTAATGCTTTACAAGGGAAATATAAGTTCGCTAAAGAATATAATACAAGCTACATGTTTGACCAAGGTCAATATAATCAATCAAAAGGAACAGATTGGTTTAGATTGAAAGAGTTCTTAACAGCTCAACTTCAATGGAATGTAGAACAAGATATGAATTTATTAATTGATGAATTTTTTGAAAATTACTTCAAAGAGGCAGCTGGTCCAATGATGAAATATTTTGAATCTTATCGAGCTTGGTATGCATATATAGCAGCTGAAGAAGGTGTCACAGGTCTAGTAGTTGAAACTGGAGTCCTTCAAAGAAGACATTTTCCTCAAGGTGTTTTAAATGAATGGATGGGATATTTAGATGAAGCATATGATCTTATTAGTCACTTAGAAAAATCGGATCCATCTCTACATAAATTATTAAAGGATAGAATCACTTTGGAAAGTATTTCAATAAGATATCTAATTGTAGAATTATATAGCATTTATTATACAGTTGATGAATATGAATTGATGCTGAAATCTCTAAAAAAAGATGCAACGCTATTAGGAATTGCACAACTGAATGAGTTCAATACAATAAATGATTATTTCGATAAAAAATAAAAGAAACGTATAGAAGGAGAAAAGTATGAAAAAGATTAAGCTAATAACAGGTTTGATGGCAGTCTTACTATTTGGTGTTCTTATGTCATCATGTAAAAAAGACCCTACAGAAGACCCAATTGATAATCCAGTTGTAGTTACAATTACTTTAAATCAAAGTAGTGTTAACTTAGCTGAGCGTGAAGAGTTCACTTTTATTGCTACTGTTGTTGGTAGTGATAAAGCTGTAAGTTGGACATCTTCAAATCTACAAGTTGCAACAGTGGTGGGTGGAAAAGTTACAGCTGTTGCACAAGGGGTTGCTACAATTACAGCAAAAGTCGATGATAAAACGGCTAAGGCAACAGTAAATGTCAGTTCACTACCTTTTCCTGTATTAACTGTAAGTCAAGGGACTGTAGAGTTAATAGTTGGTGGAAGTGGTATAACGGTTATTCCAACACTTAAATATGATGGTGTCGTCGTAGTTGAACCGGTATATACATGGACTGTTAAAGACGACACAATAGCTAAGGTCACAAATGGTTTAATTGAACCACTTAGTGCAGGTGAAACAGAAGTAACAGTGTCAACAACTCATAATGGGGAGTTTGTTGAAAAAACAATTATTGTTACTGTAAGTATTGATGCTTCTGTTGTCTTATCTATATACAATGTTGACTTAGATGCTGTAGATATTGATGGCAGTCAAAAAGTTAGCGAAAGTATTACAATGAGTGCGTTAGTTAATGATGTTGAAGTGATAGATCAAGCATTTACTATAGAACTTGACGAAGAGATAGTTGCATATACACTAAATGGAAACACTTTAGCGGTGACACCGTTATTAGCAGGTAGCACAAAATTGACTGTATCTTTCTTATATGATGAAGTTAAGGTGTTTTCAGTTGTTAACATTGTTGTTAGTAAAGTTGCATTTGAAATAGATTATGTTTTCAACTTTGATTTATCAAAGCAAATAGAGCAACCACTTGACCTTACAAAAATAGGATTAATTGGGGATGCGGTGAGTATTAAATCAGGAGATGAAGTGATTTCATCAGAAGATAATGTAAATGTTTTAACTCCTGCATTTCTATCATCAGTTTCTACAGGAGATGTAAAAAACATCAATGTTGAAACTCAATTTGTCATATATAAGACACAAATCAAGTTTGTGAATGCATATAAAGATGTTGAATTCATGTCTGCAGAAAATGGAAATGAATCGACGTATACTAAGTTTACAGGTGATGTTACAACATTAGGTTTTGATGCTAATACAGAAGTCTTTAAATTCTATACAGGAAATAAAGCTGGTGCTTGGGACTCAAGACTGCAAACAACTGAAGCACTTGGTGGATATGACTGGTGGATGATGGATTTTGTCTTAACAGAACCATTAACGGGACAAATTACTTTATGGATTGGATTTTTCCATGTTGTCGTTATTAACACTGATGGACGAGCATCATTATTAGAACCAGGGGAAAATTTCAAAGGTAATCCAGCGAAATACGATAGTGTTAACATTTACAACAAAGATGGTGTTAGACAAACGAGTGGTTTACAACCTAATGTAGTCTACACTTTAGAGATTAATCTAGAATATCGTGCAAATGATCCAAGAGATAGTTTTGGAGTTAATGCTTCAACGACTATGTATCTTGCAAACATTTTTGCAGCAAGTCACTCATATTATCTAGAAAATGTCGGAGAAAAAGACGATCCATTTGTTGACGATACTTTTGGTGTTACATTCAAATTAACAGCAGATAATAATGTTGGTGCAACATTTGATTATGTTGAAGCAGCAAGTGCATTTGATTATCATACTGGAGTAAACACAAATGCGTGGGCTAATAGAATTGAAGCAAGCAGTTTAGAGATAAAAAAATATGACTATATGATATTTAATGTTATGCTTAGAGAAACTCTTTCTTCACCCATAATTTTTTGGATGGATATGGCTGTTGGTGATGTAAATGTGACTAGTTTGGAAGCTGACGGCTCAAGAGACAATAGCAGACTACATATATTTAATGCCGCAAACGAAATGGTTACTGGTGCATTAGATATAAACGTTATTTACACGTTTGTTTTAAAACTAGGTCATGGTGATCCAGATAGCAGATATGCAATAGGATTTAGTGAAGATACAATGTTGTATTTTCAAAATCCAATTGCGGCATCGGAAGCTTATGTAATAGATAATTTTGATATGCCACAAGCTGAGACGTTTAACGTTACGTTTGGATTAACAGGAGAAAACACCGTTGGTGCTACTTTTGTATATAATGATGCACTTCAAGCGTACGCGTACTACACTGGAACAAACACGAGTTCATGGCCAAGTCGTCTAGAAACAAATCAAGTTGAAATAAAATCATATGATTACATGTTTGCTAATGTCTATTTAACAGAAGCTTTAACAAAAACAACCCATTTCTGGATGGATATGGCCGTTGGTGATTTATATGTAACAGCTCTAAATGCAAATGGCACGAGAACTGATAATGGTAGATTATTCATTTTTAATAGTGCAAAAGAATTAGTAACTGGCGCACTGAATATTGATGAAATATATACTTTCGTTATTAAATTAGGTCATGGTGATCCAGAAGGCAGATACGCATTAGGATTCGCTCAAGCAACCATGTTATACTTAAAAAATCCAATGGCAGTAAAACAAAGTTATGTAGATGCAAACTATGACTTAACTCCAGCAGCACCACTTCCTGAAACATTTAATGTGACATTTGGTCTAACAGCTGAAAAAGCTGCAGGTGCAACATTTGATTATGTTGAAGCAGCAGGAGCATTTGATTTTCACACAGGTACAGCAGATGCATGGTCAAACAGAATAGAAGCAACCAATCCAGAGATTAAACAATATGACTACATGATTATTGACATGATGCTTAGAGAAGCATTAACAGCACCAGTTAATTTTTGGATGGACTTAGCTACAGGTGATGTTAACGTGACTATCTTACAAGCAGATGGCACAAGAACTGATAATGGTAGATTATTCATTTTTAATAGTGCAAAAGAATTAGTAACTG
>CAYJDZ010000098.1:0-5019 GCA_964368955.1 uncultured Mariniplasma sp. | reverse complement strand
ATCAAATGCATTAAAGTGAATCGTTTCCAAAACTACTTGACCACCTTGAAACTTAGGTCTTTTAGGAAATATGTCTGTAATTGATCTACCAACCATATTTTTGATGATTTCTTGTTCATTAATTTGCTTTCTATCCATTCTACAAATCACTTTACCATCTCTTAAAATAGTTAAGGAATCAGCAATAGATTCAACTTCTTTTAATTTATGAGAAATCATAATTGATGTAATACCTTCTTTTTTTAACTCAACAATTAATTTAAGTAGGTTTTTACTATCATCTTCATTTAATGCAGCTGTTGGTTCATCTAAGATGAGTAATTTAACGTTTTGGCTTAATGCTTTTGCAATCTCAATAAGTTGTTGTACACCAACACCAAGCGTTCCTACTAAGTCATGAATATCAATTTTCTTTAAGCCAACCATATTTAAATATTGAGTTGCTAGTCTTTTGGTTTCCACCCAGTCCATCATCTTATTTGATTTTGTAAGTTCATGTCCAACATATATATTTTCATACACTGACATATCTGGAAAAAGTGCTAATTCTTGATTAATAATGACAATGCCTGCGTTAACAGAATCTTTAATGCCATGGAAACGCTTAATTTTTCCATCAAACAAGACATCACCTGAGTAGGTACCATATTGATAAATCCCACTTAATACTTTCATGAGTGTAGATTTACCAGCACCATTTTCACCGACTATAAAATGTATTTCTCCTTCTTCTACATAAAGATCTACATCATCTAAGGCTTTTACACCAGGGAACGTTTTAGTGATTGCGCGCATTTCTAATATTTTATTTCCTTGCAAATTGCTCACCTCATCATTTAACTCAATTGTATCGGATATTTTGTAAGTGCTTACATTTTTTAGATATCTCTAGTTTAACATTTAAACTAAGATTTGTAAACATCTTATATAAGTTTGTATAAATTTTTTACAGCTGGATAAATTTTTATAAAATCATTATATTTTTTTTGATAAAGTAGGACTTTCTCACTTACTGGCTCATATTTATCTTTGATATCTATGATTTTCTTACAAGCCTGTTCTACTGAGTCATAAGCTCCATGGCCAACCATAGCTAGAATAGCTGCTCCTAATGCAGGACCTTCTTCAATTTTGATTGTGATGACATCAACATTAAATATATTGGCAATCATTTGTGCCCAAACCTTACTTTTGGCTCCGCCTCCAGTAATTTTAACTTCAGTAATGTCAACACCTAAGTCCTTTATAAGTTCAAAGGTTTGTTTTAATCCATAAGTCACACCTTCAATAACGGCACGGTCCATATGTTCTTTTCTGTGTTCTAATCTCATTCCAAAAAATAAACCTTTTGCGTCTGGATCATTTATTGGTGATCTTTCTCCTGATAAATAGGGTAGAAAGTATAGAGAATCATCTATTGGTGTTTGTTCTAATTTATCAAAAAAGTCTGTATAGTTGTAATTCTCAAATATTTTTTCACTCCACCAGTTTAAAGATCCTGCTGCATTTAAAGTTACGCCCATTAAATGATATCTTCCATTGGCATGTGCATAGGATTGAAGATAACTTTTTTTATCTTCTTTAAATGCTTTAGATGAAACGAATACAACTCCACTTGTTCCTAAAGATACACTTGCTTTGCCATCATCAACAATACCAATACCTACAGCGCCACAAGCTTGATCGCCACCACCGATGATGATGTCAACATCTTGTTTAATATTAAGTTCTTTTTTTAATGCTGTTTTTAAAGTTCCTATTTTTTGATAACTCTCGAATACTTTTGGTAATTGAGATTCATTAATCGATAGAATTTTTAACATTTCTTCACTATATTTCTTGTTTTTAACATCAAAATATAAAGTACCTGAAACATCTGAAACATCAGTTGCGAAACAGCCACTTAATTGATAAGCAAGATAGTCTTTTGGCAACATAATTTTTGATATTTTAGAAAAAATTTCTGGCTCATGTTTTTTGACCCATAACACTTTAGGAGCTGTTAACCCTGTTAATGCAATGTTTCCAGTTAAATTCATGAGTCTATCAATGCCAATGGTTTGATTTAGATAGTCGACTTCTTTAATCGTTCTTTGATCATTCCATAGTATAGCGTTTCTTAAGACTTGGTCATTCTCATCTAGAATGACCAGTCCATGCATTTGTCCAGAAAAACTAATGGCTTCAATTTCTGATTCATATCCTTTGATAAGTTCAATTAAGCCACTTATCGTTTGAGTATACCACTCGTTTGGATCTTGTTCTGTCCACATCGGTTTTGGGATTAACAATCCATAAGAACGACTGACTGAATGTTTAACTTCGCCATTTTTAGTTACTAATATTAACTTGACGCCAGAGGTTCCTAAATCAATTCCGATATACATAAGACAACTTCCTAACCTAAGATATATTGGTTAATAATGGCTTCTAGTAATTCTTGTTTACCAGAATCATTTTTAGCTAATTCTTTTTTATTTAGTACATAAGTTTCTAGTTCTTTAAAACCAACTTTACCGCCTACAATATCAGCACCAATACCCGATTGATATGATTTGTAACGTTCGTCTAAGTTTTTTTCTAATACTTGGTCTTCCCAAAGTTTAGCTGCAATTCTTAAACCAGCTGCATAAGTATCCATGCCAGCGATGTGCGCTAAGAATAGATCTTTTTCTGTAAATGATCCTCTTCTAACTTTTGAGTCAAAGTTTAGACCACCCGATGTAAAGCCACCACCACGAATGATTTCATACATTGAGAAAATCGTATCGTATAAATTTGTAGGGAATTGGTCAGTATCCCAGCCAAGTAGTAAGTCGCCTTGATTTGCATCAACACTACCTAATAATCCTTGATCAAATGCTACTCTTAATTCATGATTCATTGTATGACCTGAAAGAGTCGCATGATTTGTTTCAATGTTTAATTTAAAATGATCAACTAACCCGTGTGTTCTCAAAAATGAAATAACAGTTGCGCTATCATAGTCATATTGATGTTTGGTTGGTTCTTTTGGTTTAGGTTCAATATAAAATTGTCCTTTAAATCCGATTACTTTTGCATAATCAACAGCCATATGAAGAAGTCTAGCAAAATTTTCTTGTTCTAGCTTCATGTCGGTGTTTAAAAGTGTTTCATAACCTTCTCTACCACCCCAAAACGTATATCCCGCTCCATGAAGTCTGTGTGTGATTTCCATAGCTTTTTTAACTTTAGCAGCACTTAATGCGAACACATCTGCATTTGGAGACGTTGAAGCACCATGCACAAAATATTTGTGGCTAAATAAATTTGAAGTTCCCCATAAGAGTTTAATACCAGTTCTTTTCATTTCTTTTTCAATTAGAGCGACGATGATATCAAGATTCTTATTTGTTTCTTCTAATGTTTTTCCTTCAGGTGCAATGTCTGCATCATGAAAACAAAAATATTCTAATCCAAGTTTTTCCATAAATTCAAAAGCTACTTTAACTCTAACTTTTGCTCTTTCCATTGGATCATGGTTATCAAGATCCCAAGGTCTTTCCATTGTTTCTTTTCCAAATGGGTCTGTTCCCATATATGTGAACGTGTGCCAGTATGCCATCGAGAACTTTAAATGCTCTTTCATTGGTTTTCCAAGTACAATCTCTTCTGGATTGTAATACTTAAAGGCCATAGGATTCATACTCTTTGATCCTTCATACTTAACGTTTGTAATTTCTTTTAAATAATTCATAATTTATTTCTCCTTTTTATAAATATTGACTTTTCATTGTCAATTTCTTTGATATAGTATATAATTTAGTTGTAATTGAAAGGGGCATTTATGATGAAAACTTCAAGTTCACAATCTATAAAAACCGAAAACATTAAACTTGTTGTAGAAAAACTAATTGAACTTAGGGAAACTTCTCGAATTGAATTAGCAAATATAACAACTTTGAACAAAGCCACTATTTCAACAATCATTCAAGAGCTTGTTGATAAGAAGATTGTCATTGAAACCGATAGAATCGTTAAAACAAGTGGTAGAAGTGCTATCATTTTTGCTTTAAATAAAAATGCTGGAAGAATTATAAGCATTGAATTACTTACTAATTCTATTTATGGAGTCATCACAAATTTATTTGGTGATATCGTTTATGAATTAAGAAAAGATGTATCTTCTCCTGAATTCGCACCCTATCTAAAAGTCTTACTTGAAACCATTGATGAACTACGAGCCAATACAATTGATTCAACTTATGGACTCATAGGCATTGGGATTGGTGTTTATGGTATTGTCTCCAAAAACCAGAAAATCAAATATGCTACTTTTACATCTTGGAAGGATATTGATTTAAAAACAATTATTGAAGATTATACAGATATTCCAACTTATGTCGAAAACGAAGCAAACATCTCAGCACTAGGGGAACACTTAGTTTATGCAGAGCATGAAAATCTAGTTTCACTAAATATCGGTATTGGTGTTGGGATGGGTATCGTCATCGACCATAAACTCTATACCGGTGAAGACGGTTTTGCTGGTGAAATCGGTCATACGATTATCGTTCCAAATGGAAGAAAATGCGTTTGCGGAAATTATGGTTGCCTAGAGCAATACATTTCAGAACCATCAATTCTTAAAGAATACTATCAACGAACTAATCAAAAAATTACAATTGAAGAGTTCATCGAGAAATATAAAGAACAAAATCAAGATGCAGTTAAGATTTACCAAGATTTCATCAGTCATGTAAGTTTAATCATTAATAACATCGCACTTATTTTAAATCCTAGAACAATTGTGATTAATAGTCTAATCATTGAAAATGTTCCAGAAAGCATTTCCTCAATTAAAAATCAATTAAGATCTCAAATCATGTCACTTGAATTACTCACAACTTCTAAGTATCGTTCTAAGAAAAACGTCTTAGGGTTGACTCATGTTCTAATCAAAAATTTCTTAAATGTTGAAACCTACAAAATCAATATAAATACAAACCGATTATAGGTTAGCGCTTTCAAACATAGTTTAACACTTAAATTATGTTT
>CAYJDZ010000097.1:0-5061 GCA_964368955.1 uncultured Mariniplasma sp. | reverse complement strand
GCCATAACATCTGTTTAAATCATTTTATATTAAAAAGAAACTCTTCTAATTTAGAGAGTTTCTTTTTTATTCTTAAATAATAGCATTTTAAAAGTTCACATTTCCGACTCTTCTTTCTTTTGCATCTTTGCATCTCTTTCTTTTATCCTTTTTAACAGTGTTTTAATTTGCTCGTCTGATAGATCATCAAGGATATCATCTGAAGCTATTTCACTCTTTTTCTCATATTCCCTATTAATAACATCTCTAGCTTTATGAAAATACGTTTTATCAATGCTGTTATAAGTGGATAATGTAGTTTTAACATCTCTATGACCTAATAATGTTTGTATTAATTTAGGGTTTTGATTTGCTTCAAATAACATGGTTGAATAAGTATGTCTTAAAGCATGAAAGTGTATATTATATTCTTCTAAATTATGTTTTTTTAAGAATCTTTCTAATATTGCCTTTGTTCCATAATAGGTCCTTACATTGCCATCATTTGTGGCAAAAACGTAATTGTCTGGTTCTGTAAGTTTTACCCCTGATGTTACTTCTTTTGACTCCTGTCTTTCTTTATATTCTATAAAAGCTTTTATTAATATTTCTGGAAGTGGCACTTCTCTAATACTTGCAACTGTTTTAGTCTCACCAACTACAGTTTTTCTTGATATAATATTTCCTTCTTTATCAAATTTTGGAACTAATATTAAACCTCTGTTTATGTTTAACATTTTATTATCAAAATCTAAATCACTCCATGTTAAAGTTAAACTTTCACCTATTCTTAAGCCTGCAAACATCATTGAAAAACAGAGAGGTTTTAAAAACTTATGCTTTTCTAATTTTTTAACAAATACTTCTCTTGCTTCTGCACTTAATGCTTTATACTCTCTTTTGTTGTCTTTTTTAGATCTATCAGTAGCACTTACACTTGTTTTATTAACTGGGTTTTCTGATAATAATTTACTATCAACTGCATATTCAAAAAACTGCCTTAATAAGAATCTACATTTTCTAATATAGTCTATACCAAGCCCTTTATTCATCATATCATTTAACAGTTTTTGAATTGATATACTATTTATCTCATTTATCTTCATATTTCCTATCTTAGGCTCTATGTATTTTCTAAAATGCCTAATATTACCTTCAAATGTTCTTGGTGAAACTTGATTCTTTTTAAAAACCATTAACCATTCATGCATCATTTCTTTGAATAGAGTTTTATCAACAAACTCAAAAGTATCTGAAGAGATTCTATTTGTTATTTCAGCTAATTTTTCTGCAACATCTATTCTAGATCTTCCATAAATATGCTTTCTTATTATCTTTCCTTCTTCATCATATCCAATAGTAGCTGAAGCAACCCATCTTCCATCAGATCTCTGAAAGATACTTCCTTCATGATCACCTCTTCTTGTACCTCTAGATCTTCTTTTAGCCATTTTTTACCTCGTTATTTTTTAAAATCATCCACGTCACAAAATTAACTACACTAACAACTTGCCTTGTACCTACATGAGTTGTAGGAAATTTATGATTTCTTAAAAGATTCCTAACACTATCTCTTCCAAGACCTGTTATTTTTACTAAATCACCACAATTCAAAAAATCCTTTCCATATTTATTTGATATTCTCTCCACCTCTTTTTCTATTAAATAATTAATATCCACTTTATTATATTTAGATTCAGAAACAGAAGAGCTATCTGTTTGCTTCATTTTTTCATTTAAATTTTTTATAGACATATTACACCTCACATTTGTCATCACTTGTAATAGCCCTTGTAGTGTGAGATTTAATCAAACACACACATATCACAACATATTAAATAAGTCCACTAAAAATATTAATACTCAATATCGTCAAGATCAATTAATAAGAACTCGTCTAAACATTCTTCAACTACACCGTCCATTGTAAATATCCCAAATTCATCATTGTATATATGAAATAAAAATCCTAAAATGTCTCCTTCTAGTGTATCCAATAATTCTGCAAGTTCATCACCTACTAAATCATGATCTATAAGATTTTGAAACATTGCTTTCTTAAATGATATTTCAAACGACAAACCATACACTTCCTCTGGATATAAATCTAGAACAAATTCCTTAAAATTTTCATATTCAAAATGAATTCTCTCATTAAATTTTCTTCTACTAAACATAATTTTTCTCCTATTTATTTTAATATTAGGCTTTGCTGCCCACTAGCATTTATTCCTTGTAATCTATCAACTGCTATCTTGTGCCATTTAGGATTAATTTCAATACCTATATAATTCCTATTAAGGTTTTTACTTGCCACTGCAGTTGTCCCACTTCCAATGAAACAATCAAGTACTAAATCACCTTCTTTACTACTATTTCTAATTAAGGTTTCGATTATCTCTAATGGTTTAATCGTTGGATGGAGGAACAATTTCTTATCCCTTACATTTATATAACTCGAAAATACTGTTTTTGCATCCTCATAACTTTGTGGATCACACATTCCCGGACCTCTAAAATAAAGGCAATATTCAACATCAACCAAATACTGTTTATTATGTAGAGGCATTGCATTTGTTTTATTCCAAATTAAAATATCAAAGTTTAGTTTATGCTTGTTTATAAAGTAATTAAAGTACATTGGTATCTGGTTTTTATTACACCAAATATATATGTTTGGAACTTTCATTATTCTCATAAATTCATCAAGTATTTTCTCATCAATTCCTTGCGTTATTTCATTATCAATAAGTTCGTTATTAACCTTGTACATATCACGAGCAACTCTGTTAGTTGATTTTCGTATTGATTCATCTGCTACTTTTTTTCCCTTAATATCATATGGAGGATCTATTACTATCAAATCAATACTTTTATCATCTATTTTCTTTATTAGCTCATAACTATCACCTAAATAAACATTGTTTATTTCAAACATTACATCTCTGGCTCATCTGCTATGAGCTTATAATCTTTACCCAATACTTTGTAATATAATGATTTATCGAACTTACTTTTATTTCCTTGATTATCTACGACTATTACATCACAGTCGCAAGATATAAACTGAAGGCCACAATTAGGGCAACGTTCTGCATCACACCTTAATAGATGTATTTGTCCCATACTTCTAGCACAGTCATGACAGGTAGCATTATCGTGATTTCCTTCGTCAAAATCACCTTTCCCACCTATTCGTATTGGATCATATTCTTTATCCTCTATAATGTACTTTCTATCAGATACATCCTGAACATACTCACTTTGTCTTTTCTTCTCTTCTGCTATAAAATTAGGAGTCCAAAATCCATAGTATCCCTTAGGCCTCATTATACCCATATACTCATATTCAGATTTAATATCATCCAAAACATCTCTTGCCTTTTCATGATTTTTATATGTGTAATATTTCCACTTATTATCTAAAGTAAATATATAAAAATAATCTATCCATGTATCTTCTAAAAGCTCTTTTAAGGTAAAGTCTTTTGCTTCTGTGCCAGTTTCACCTCTATCTCTCCCATAAGCAACAACAACGCCTTTTTGCCTTTCATCGTGGTTAAATGAGTGTGGTAAATTAGGGTCTGGATTCATACTCTCAGCAAGAATTGATATATCTCCAAGCTTTAACAATTCTTCAATTTTATCCCTTGAATTATAATGATCAACTAATAATGCTCCGTTATGAGTTAAGTAACCATCACTATGACAATAAATTGATTTGTAAACATCCTTTTCTATCTCTAAGGAGATCATACTTCTTGTAGCCATATTACATCTCCTCCTGATCTTCTGATTCATATTCTTCTTTGTAAATATAGGTGTTTTTCTTTTTGTCATATATATAGTTATCTTTTAATTCTTCTCCCCATAGGCTAAATGCTGTTTCATAAGCCTCTTTTGATTCATCATCAAAATAATCTCCTGATACAACTTCTCCATTTTTAAGTTTTAAGTTGCCTGCCTGATGTCCAGCCCATTCTTCTGCAAACGTATAAGTAAATTCATTCTCTGGATATTTAGTTGAAAGCAATGCAATTAAATCAATAACATTTGACCAAGCTGTATCAAACATAATCTCATTTGGAAGTTCTTCACTATAAAGATTATGACAGGAGTTCCATTTGGTGCCCCAGTTTTTAATAGACCAGTCATACCAATCTAGTGACCCAAACCTCTCTATATTTGATATTGCTTTTTTACCATAGTCTAATACATCATCTATAATTTTAAAGTCATCCTTTGCCTTTAATACATCATCAACAACTTTTTTCAATTCTTCAAATGTTAAGCTATCAGAATATGAACCAAAGCTTTTTGCACTATTTGCTAAATCTCTTTGTTTTAAGAAAAACTCTTCATCAATATCTTGTGGTCCAAAATAATCAATTTGTGGATTTATGTGTGTTAAATAAATCTCTATTGCCTTGTTAGTTAAGCTTCCAGAAATTATATTAAGCTCTTCTGGCATTGCTATAATCTTATTAAAATCAAAATACCTTTCTTCATTATTATCTACTCTTGTAAGTTCAGCCATAATCTTATTTGCATCTGGACCTTCTATTATAATTCTATTCGTTACCCAATTTGGCATATTTATTTCCTCCGAAAATTATATTTTCCTTGCAATAGATATACCTTGTAATACAGCTTTGTGTTTTAAGCCATTTCAGCTTCTAACCTCTTCATCTTAAAGATTGCCTTATTTCTTAATACGTTATAGTTTTCATAAATGTTTTCTCCAAGCTCTAACTTGTAGTTATTTATATACTCACTCGCTTTTTTTATTTGATCATCAGTAACACTTGTTAAATCTCCAGATTTGTTATATCCAACGATTATTGCATTACCAACAATACAATCTTCATAATGAGGTATATAGAAATTGCCTTCTAACCTATCAAGTTTTCCTTCTTCATTGACTATCAGATCTAAATTGTCCACTCTTGGAAATGGAACACATTCAATCCAACCACCAACGATATCTTTTATTGTTTCATAGGTGTTTTCAATTTCTACAACTTCTAACTCTTGAAATGGTTTTTTAATAATAACTCTTATTTTTGACATATAAATATCTCC
>CAYJDZ010000096.1:0-5118 GCA_964368955.1 uncultured Mariniplasma sp. | reverse complement strand
GTTTTAAATACATATACTTTTAATTGGCAATACTTTAAATACATTCAAGGAGTTGATTTTATGTTTTTGTTTGATGAACGCTATGCCACTTTTGAAATGTTTTCCTTAGCTCACTTGTCGGCGCTTTTGTTTTTACTATTTTTATTTATCATCATGATAGTTTTCAAAGATAAAATCACCACCAAAAGTGATTTGTGGATTAGAAGAAGCGTTGCAGTATTAACAGTCACAATGGAGTGGATTTTTTATGCATGGTCTCTACGTGAAGGAAACTTTGAATTATCTCTGCTTCCCATGGGATTATGTGCGATATCAATGTATGGTACAGCAATAGCATTATGGACAAAAAACGAGAAAGTTTTTAAGGTCATTTTTCCTTGGGCAGTTGTAGGGGCATTATTATCCTTAATTGTAGCTGATCAACCTTATGTGTTTCCACATTTTAGGTATTTACATTATTTTGGTAATCATGGATTATTTTTGTTAGGAAATATATATCTACTTAAGATTAGTAAGTTTAGATTCACATATAAAGATATGTTGAAGTCAACTTTAATCCTATTGGTTTATTGTATGATCGTTTATCCGCTTAACTTTCTCATGGACACAAATCACTTGTTTTTGAGAGAATTACCTGAAGAAGTTGAGTTCATGTTTGAGTTTCTTGGACCATTTTGGCCAATTGGATTTTGTTTCGCGATATTTATCTTGTTTAACCTTGTATATCTTTCCACACTAAAAATTAACCGAATAGTAAAATGACTAGAAAAACTATCATCTAATATTGTACTAATTTTGATAAATCACACACGAATAACATAAACTTAACACATATTAAAACTTTTATGATTTTTTTAAAAAACATGCAAAATATGATAGAATATATACATAGAAAAAATTTACAAGGAGGGACTTTCATGTGGTGGGATAGTTTAAGTAATCTCCAACAAGTAACATTTATCATAGGAACAATAGCAACAGTTATCATGATTTTATTTATTGTCCTTATGTTAATCGGTATGGATGGTGGGGAATCATTTGATGGCGACATCGATGTTGGTGATTTTGATCCTGATAGTAGTATAGATGCATTTAATGCAGAGTCTATATTTTCTATTGGAGGTTTAAGAATCTTAACAATCAGAGGCGCATTAGCATTCTTTAGTATAGGGTCTTGGACAGTTTACCTATTCTCAGAAACTCTATCACCTCTTTTATCAATATTTTTAGGAATAATCGCTGGAACAATAGCAGCAGTTCTTCTTGCAATGACGATGAAAGCTATTTTAAAATTAGAATCATCTGGAAACCTAAATTATGCGACAGCTATGGGAAAAATTGCTACTGTCTATATTAGAATTCCTAAAGAAGCAAACGGTAAAGGCAAAGTCATCTTTAATCATCAAGGTAAAATGGTTGAAGTTGATGCAATCACAAATGAATCAGAAGATATTCTAGCAAAAAGAGAAGTAGTGATTATTAATTTAGTAGATGATACGACATTAGTAGTCAAAAAAAATATAATAGAGGAGAAATAATATGTTAAAAACTTTTATTGCACCAGGTGCAGTAGGACTAATCGTAGCAGTTGTTGTCATTATTGCAATGGTTTTAGTCTTTATTATCACAAGAATTAGAAAATGTCCATCTGACAAAATTCTAGTCATTTATGGTAAAGTTGGTAATAACACCGATGGCTCACCTAAATCAGCTAACTGTCTACATGGGGGAGCTAAATTTGTTTATCCATTTATTCAAGCGTATCAATATCTAGATTTAACACCACTTTCAATAAGTGTTGATCTAACAAAAGCTTTATCTCGTCAAAACATTCGTATTGATGTACCTTCAAGATTTACAGTAGGTATCTCTACAGAACCTAATGTGATGCAAAATGCTGCAGAACGTTTATTAGGATTACAATTATCTGAAATCCAAGAATTAGCTAAGGATATTATCTTTGGACAATTACGTTTGGTAATTGCAACTATGGACATTGAAGAAATCAATACAAATAGAGATAAATTCTTAGAAGCAGTTTCTGATAATGTTGAAACAGAGTTAAAGAAAATTGGACTTCGTTTAATTAACGTTAACGTAACTGATATCAATGATGATTCAGGATATATTAACGCTTTAGGTAAAGAAGCAGCTGCAAAAGCGATTAACGATGCTAAAAAATCAGTAGCTGAAAAGAATCGTGATGGATCAATTGGTGAAGCAGAAGCGGTAAGAGATCAAAGAATTAGCGTTGCTACAGCTAATGCTCTTGCTATTGAAGGTGAAAATACTTCATTAGGAGAGATTTCACAATCAAATGCAAGTCGTAGAGAAATTGAAGCTGAATCATTAAGAAGAGCAACAGCAGCTGAAAAAATCGCATCTGCGAAAGCATTAGAAGAATCATATACAGCAGAAAAACTAGCTGAACTCGCAAGAGCAAGTAGAGAAAAAGCATCTCTTGAAGCAGATGTTATTGTCAAATCAGAAATTGATAAACAAAAGAAAGTTATTGAAGCAGAAGCAGTAGCTGAACAAATTAGAAGAGAAGCAAAAGGTCAAGCAGATGGTACTTATTCTAAGATGGAAGCAGAAGCTCGCGGGACATTAGAAATCCTTTCTAAACAAGCGCAAGGGTTTAATGCACTTGTACAAGCTGCTGGTAAGAGCCCTGACTCAGCAATTCAATATTTAATTGCTGAAAAATTAGAATCTTTAGTTAGAATTCAAGTTGAAGCGATTAAGAACTTGAAATTTGATAACATTACTGTATGGGATAGTGGAGCTAATGGTGATGGTAAAACATCAACAGCAAACTTTGCCTCTGGGTTAATGAAATCAATCCCACCAATGAGCGATTTATTTAAGATGACAGGCATGGAATTACCTAGCTTTTTAGGAAATGACATTCCAAAAGAAGCAAAAGGTGTTGTCAAAGAAGTAAAGGAAACAGTTCTAGAAGAAAAACCTAAAACTGAACTTAAGAAAAAGTAATTAATAAAAGTCTAAAGTTGTAAAAATAATATGAAAAACAGGCATGACTTCATCTTGAAGTTGTGCCTGATTTAATAAAATATTAAGAAACACGGTGCTAAAAAATATGATATACTAATTATATAAAATAGTGAGGTGGCATAATGAGAATAACAAAAAAAGTATTTACTGATTTAGCGATATATATGATTGGTTTTGGAATATTAATTGGCATCATATTTCCTATTTTCACTGAGTTTATCGGTATTCCATCTCAATATATAGATACTATTTTTATCGTCGCTTGCATTTTAGCTGGGATAACAGTTGGTATTGTCAATATTTTAATTGTCAGAGGTGTTGTTGGTAAAAGACTAAAACTATTAGCTGACAGAATGCAATACGTTAATAAAAGTTTACACAAAGTCAATGAGTTAAATGATGATGAATGCTTAAAAAAGTGTATGATTCCCCTAGATAGTAATGATGTCATTGGTGAATCGAGTGAAGCCTTTAATGAGTTAGTAAAAGCATTTTTAAAAACACTTAGAAGTGAACTTTCAATTCGCAATTTTACTGAGATTTTTACAAATGAATTAGATTTAGAAAAACTATCGGAAAAAGCATTGGATCATTTACTTCACTATACTGGCTCAGCAGCAGGAGTTGTTTTAATTGATAAAGGTGGAAAAATTGAAGTCTCTAGTTCATATTTGATTAAGTCTCCTGAATTCTTAGTTGACTATGAACTTATTCATAAATGCTTTGTTTCAAAAAAAAGGATTATATTTGACCTAGCAGACGATATAACTATAGAAGCTGGGTTAGTGGATTTTCGCCCAAAAGCGATTATAGTTGAACCTATTGTCTATAAGAATACCGTTTTAGGAGTCATCTTACTTGCATCATTAAGACCTTATGAGGAACAAGTCCTAGAAGAACTCAAAGTTTATACACATGGTTTATCTTTGGGTATGCATAATGCGATTATTCATGATAAACTTGAACAATTATCAGTCTTAGATCCTTTAACAAAAATATATAATATAAGATTTGGTATAGAAAGATTAAAAGAGGAATTTGATAGATCGGTTCGGATTAAAAATCCGCTTGGTGTTTTAATGCTTGATATTGATCACTTTAAGAAGATTAATGATACTTATGGACATCTAGTTGGGGATCAAGTCTTGATAAGCATTACCAATATCATTAGAGATAACATCCGTAAAGGTGATATTTTTGTTAGATATGGTGGAGAAGAGTTTCTTGTTATATTACCTGGAGCATCTAATGAAGGATTGAGAAAAACATCTGAAAAAATCAGAAGATATATTGAAGAAAATACAATTCAATATAATAGTCAAAGTATTAAGATTACGATCTCTATTGGTGGAACGAGCTATCCTGAGTATGATGCAGAAGATTTTGAAAAACTCATTGAGCAAGCTGATGGTAATTTATATCAATCAAAAGATAGTGGTAGAAATAGAACAACTATTAGTTAAAAAATAAACTTAACTTAAGTTAGAAAGATGAGATAACATAAAATGATTAAATTTGGAATAGTTGGTGCTGGTGGCATCGCAGAGAAATTCGCAAGTGATATAAAGTTTGCTAAGAACGCTAAAGGAGTAGCGATTGCTTCTAGAAATATAGATAAAGCGACTGAGTTCAAAAATCAGTTTGGTCTAGAATATGCCTTTGGTAGTTATCTAGAAATGGCAAAAAGTGATTTAATAGATGCAGTCTATATTGCAACGCCTCATAATTTTCACAAAGAGCAAGCAATCTTATTTATGAATCATAAGAAACATGTTTTATGTGAAAAACCAATTGCCGTTAACAAAGCTGAGTTTGAAGAAATGGTTATATGTGCAAAAAAGAATAACGTACTCTTGATGGAAGCAATGTGGACAAAGTTTTTACCAGTCACAAAAAAAATAAGAGAAGTTATTGCATCAAATGAATTAGGTGCATTTAAGCATGCATATTTAGAGTTTGGTGCCGACATTAGAGGTCTTGGTGGAGATAAGGGGAGATGGTTTAACTTTGATTTAGCAGGTGGCAGTCTTTTAGACATGGGAGTCTATCCAGTTGCATATACACTAAATCTAACTGATAAACCTGTTAAATCCTTAAATGCAA
>CAYJDZ010000095.1:2813-5130 GCA_964368955.1 uncultured Mariniplasma sp. | reverse complement strand
CATATACTTTTTGATTATTTATAATAAGAATCATTTGTTTATCTAAGTCATTATCTAATCTAGATAAATTATTTTTTAAGAAATCCAGTTTTTCAGAAGGTGAAAGTCTTTCTAACCTTTGGTCTAAATATAAAAGATTTGTCTTCATTTTTTCTAAATAGTGTTGGAGATATCTTTTTATATGATACTCATAATCATTAATTTTATCAAGTAAGTCACTTTTGTTGGGTGTTGCAAGTTCAGCTGCAGCTGTTGGGGTTGGAGCTCTTAAATCACCCACAAAATCTGACAATGTATAATCAGTTTCATGTCCAATAGCCGTTATAATTGGAATCTTTGACTGATAGATTGCTTCTATAGTTTCTATTTCATTAAATCCCCACAAATCTTCAATAGAACCCCCACCACGACCAACAATGATGACATCGACTTCATTTTTCTGATTGGCAAGTAAAATTTGCTTTCGAATACTCTCACTTGATCCAGGTCCTTGAACTAAAGCAGGGTATAGATGAACTTCTGCTAATAAATATCTTCTAGATATTGTATTCTTAATGTCTTCAATCACTGCGCCAGTAGGTGATGTAATAACCCCTATTTTTCTAGGAAACTTAGGAATCTCTTTTTTATGTGAGGGGTCAAAATATCCTTTTATCTCTAAGTCTTTCTTTAATTTTTCATATTTTAAATAAAGTTCACCAATACCATCAAGTGTTAATTTTCTAACTTGAATACTATAGCTACCACTTGGTTCATATAAACTGATTCTACCTTCTATTAAAACATGATCGCCTTCTTTTGGTTCGAAATTAGTACCTATCGTATCTCTAGAAAACATGATACAACTAATAGATGCTTGATCATCTTTTAATGTAAAGTAAAAATGCCCTCTGCTGTGGCGTTTAAAATTAGAAAGTTCACCTTTAATTAAAATATTGGTTAGGTGTTTATCGCTTTCAAGTTTAGTCTTTATATATTTAGTTAACGCACCGACTGTTAAATAAACTTGATTCAATCTATCATCCCTTTATCGCTTTAGCGATTTGATCAATTACTTTATTATTAAATTTATGTTGTTTTTCATCATCTAAATTTGTATATATTTTAGTTAATTCAATCGCTTCATTAATAATAACTTGAGTAGGAGTCTCAGATGCAATGAGTTCATAGGTTGCAAGTCTAATAATCGCTCGATCAAGATAGCTTAAGCGATATAGACTATAGTTAAATAAATTACTCTCAATTGTTTGATCAATTTTTGTTAATGTGTCTAGTAGATCATGATATATTTCTTCTGTTTCTTCAAGTTCGAATGATGGAATAAAAGCAATTTTTTCGCTTTGATATAAATCATATTGATACATAACTTGCATGAGTTCAATTCTGTTTTCTCTTGTTTTTAAATTCATATACATACCTCTTAATTATTTTAGCATATAATCACTGTTTTTGAAAATGTGAAACACCTTTTTAGGCATTAAAAAAGGTAAAGACTTAAAACAAAGCATCTACCTTCATTAAATATAATCTATCTGCGTTTCTTAAGTATCGAAATAACTGTCGTTGAGATGACAAGTATAGCAATGACAGCGATTGCAGCGATTGCTCCAGCTCCAAGTCCTTCACCACTATCATAGCCTTTATCAGCTAAGATTTCTTGCCATTTTGTGTCCATTTCTAATTTTAAGTCTTCATTATAACGATACACTTCATCTTTATCGCTATATCTAACATCATAGCTTGCACTATAATCTTCAAATCGCCCACCAGGTGCTAGCATTTCTTCAAAAACATCTTTTCTTGGTGTAGAATAGCCAATAAACTCTGTATTTTGAGCTGCGTGGTCATGAGATAACATAAAATTCATAAATTGATATGCATAATCCATGTTCGCACCCTTTGGAGTCACAAAAGCATCAACCCAAATATTAGTCCCTTCCGCAGGAACAAAGAAATCAAGGTTTGAATTTTCTTCCATTAAGTAATTAGCATCTCCAGAATAACTGACCGCGAGATCATATCTTGCAGGATCTAGCATCGCATCAAATATTTCATCTGTGATGACATATGTCTTTGAAGTTAATGCGTTACCTAGCCAAGTTGTAGCTGCATTAAATTCAGCTTTTGTTGGTGTATTAATTGAATTAGCACCAACTTCTTTTAAGGCAAGCATATAAGAATCTCTTGAACTATTATAAAATGCAACTCGATAATTTGTATTTGTTAAAACTTCCCAACCTGTAAGATCAGCTTTATCAACTTTGGTTTTATCATATAAGATACCTACATTACCCCAAAAATAAGGAATTGAATAGTC
>CAYJDZ010000095.1:0-2713 GCA_964368955.1 uncultured Mariniplasma sp. | reverse complement strand
CTTAATATTTTCTTCATTAAAATTCCTCTACTTTCTTATCGTTTTTGAAATAATCATATGTAATTTTTCCACCAATGACTAATAAAATGATTGTTGATAACGCATTAATGATTGGTTTTGGACTTAATCTGTTTGTGTATAAATAAATGGAGATGTTTTTATCACCGCTTGAACCCGCCACGAAATAAGAGATAATAAAATCATCGAAACTCATCGTAAACGCAATTGCCGCACCAGCGATGATTGCCACTTTGATTTGAGGCAAGATGACCATAAATAAGGCTTTAAGTGGGGATGCCCCTAAATCGTAAGCTGCATCAGCAATATTAGGATCTAGGCTTTTTACTTTAGGATAGACTGTGATTAGAACATAAGGCGTTGAAAATGCGATATGTGCCAATAACATTGTATTATAGCTTGGTGCAATTTGTAATGCCCCAAATAAAACGAGCAACGATACAGCTGTAATAATTTCTGGTGAAACGATTGGGATGTTATTGACAGTCATCGTTAAATCTCTAACCACTTTTTTAGTTTGCGTTAGTGCGATTGCTGCTAGTGTGCCTAAAATAGTCGAGATAAACGTTGAGATAACTGCAATCCAAAGCGTCATGAATACAATCGATTCTTGTGGGTTAGAATAGTTAAACAACTCTCTATCTGTAAATAATTCTTGATATCTTTTGAAGGTGAAACCTTGCCATACCGTCAGTGAGTTACCTTTGTTAAATGAAAATACCGCAATTGAGATAATTGGTGCATAAATAAAAATCATAACAAGCACTAAAAATAATATTTGATAAGGGTTAATACGCTTCTTTTTCATTACGATTGACCCCCTTATATTTATCAAGTTTATTGATATAATAGACAATCCCTAGAATAACAATAGCCAATACAATCGCGATAGCTGATGCATAAGATATTCTTCCGTTATAAATAATAGATTTTTCTATTAAAGTCCCAATCATATAAATGTTTTGACTTGGAGCTAAATATTGAGGCACGATAATCGTGGTTGCTGCTGGAAGAAATACCATCATCACACCTGATAAGACTCCAGACAAAGACAATGGAATAACGACTTTAAGCATTGTTTTAAACTTTGATGCACCTAAATCTGCTGATGATTCAATTAAATTGGTATCAATTTTTGAAATAACAGCGTAAATCGGAAGTACCATAAAGGGTAGGTATACATAAACTAAACCTAGAACTACTCCTGGAGCACTATCAATTAAAAACGGGAAAAACATACGCATAATTTGCTCTAAAGCTCTAACTCTTAACAACATATTAATCCACATGGGTGCATTAATTAAAAGTAATAAAGTCATTTGTGTTTTAAGTTTTAACTTTGTGAGTAAATAAGCAAGTGGATAACCGATGAGCAAACATAAAACAGTGGTCGCAAACGCAATCCATAAGCTTGATGTCATTGCCCTTACAAAAGATGTTGCTTTAAAGAAATCCCTGTAGTGAGTCAAAGTAAATCCAATTGGAAAAATACTTTGTTGTCTATCTAATTGAAATGATGAAATCACCATCAAAAAAATTGGAATCACTACTAAAACAATCATCACAATAAAATAAGGAAAACTTAAATAAGACTCAAATTGACGAACCGATTTTCTTTTTTTGTTTTTCGGTTCTTTATCTACGTAATATGCGCCATGATTCATGACCATTTCTCCATTACATGGATATCTTCAGGGCCAAACTTTATCCCAACTTTACTGCCTATTTTATGATAGGCAGTTGTGTGAATCGTATAGACTCTAATATCTGTTTTAACATCAATTTCATAATGTACCCCTTTAAAAGCGATACTATCAACAAGACCTACTAAAAAACCATCTTTTTCTTCTACAATATCAATATCTTCAGGTCTTATAACGATATCTACTTTTTCATTGCGAGAAAAACCATTATCGACACATTCATAATCACTGCCATCAAAAGAGACTAAGAAATCATCTTTCATTATACCTTCAATGATATTTGATTCACCAATAAATTTAGCAACAAACGTACTTGCTGGCTCATTATAGATATCTTCAGGTGTTCCGATTTGATAAATTTCGCCTTGATTCATAACCACAATCTTATCACTCATCGTGAGTGCTTCTTCTTGATCATGTGTGACAAAAATAAAAGTAATTCCGGCACTTCTTTGAATCTCTTTTAATTCATATTGCATTTCTTGTCTAAGTTTGAGATCAAGTGCAGCCAAAGGTTCATCTAAAAGTAACACTTTTGGTTCATTAATTAAAGCTCTTGCAATTGCAACTCTTTGTTGTTGTCCGCCCGATAAGCGGTGTACTTCACGTTCTTCATAGCCTTCTAGGCCAACAAGTTTTAAATATTTGATTACCTTTTCTTCGATGTCTTTTTCAATGGTTTTGCGTGTGACAAGATTTTTTTTGAGTTCAGCAACTTGATTTAAGAGCATTTCTTTGTCACTCGAATTCTTAAGTTGACTTTTTAGATTTTTAATTTCTATTTTTAACTCAAAATTAGGATCTCTAAGTCTTCTAATCTCTAAAGCTAGTATTTTTTTCTCGTTTTTTAGTTCTTCTTTATCTTTTATATTTTTTATCTTTAATTGGTGTTCATCATGTGCATTTTTGACTTTTTCTAAAGTAGACAAAGAATCATTTTTAACTCTTAATCCGAATGCAACATTTTCAAACACATTTAAATGAGGAAAAAG
>CAYJDZ010000094.1:0-5145 GCA_964368955.1 uncultured Mariniplasma sp. | reverse complement strand
TGGCGGAGGAAAAGGGATTTGAACCCTTGCACCTTTTACAGTCTACGAGCTTTCCAAGCCCGCCTCTTCAGCCACTTGAGTATTCCTCCACATGGTGCATCCGACATGAATTGAACATGCGACCTTAACCTTCGGAGGGTTACGCTCTAATCCAACTGAGCTACGGATGCGGCATTCATATTGTACCATGAATAATTAAATTATTTAGGTTAATCTATAATAGTTCTTTTATATATTTTTCAATTTGTTCTGGTTTAAATCCTGGGCTAAAACGCTTAACAATATTCCCTTGTTTGTCAACAAGAAACTTAGTGAAATTCCACTTAATTTTATTTCCAAAAACCATATTTCTTAAGAATCCCTCTTCTTTTTCAGAACCTTTAAGCTCTTTTGGTCCATTTTCTTTTAAATACTTATAAAGAGGTATTGCATCCTTACCATTAACATCAATCTTTGCAAATGTTTCAAATTTAGTTCCATAAGTTAATTCACAAAATTCTTTGATTTCTTCATTAGTTCCAGGTGCTTGATTCATAAATTGATTTGATGGGAAATCAAGTAATTCGAACCCTTTATCCTTATAAGCTTCATATAGATTCTCTAATCCTTCATATTGAGGTGCAAACCCACATTTAGGCGCTGTATTTACAATAAGCAACACCTTACCTTCAAATTTAGATAATGATACATCTTTGTTGCTCATGTCTTTTACTTTAAAATCGTAAATTTTCATTTCTATCTCCTTTTACTTGCTTATTATATATCTACTTATATTATAACTTATTATTATTATAAATCATACCAATATGTCCTAAGCAATCTTAGGTTAAATACCTTTGTTGATGATTGATTTCTCAATGATTTCCAACTCATATATTGATTTTTAATATCTAGTGGTCGGGACGACAAGATTTGAACTTGCGACCTCTTGGACCCCATCCAAGCGCGCTACCAAGCTGCGCCACGTCCCGATGATTCTATTATATCAAAAATTCAAGATTTAAAAAAAAGATACCTATGATTTTATCCATCTTTCGGTATCTTTATGTATGATTATAAACCTACTTTGCAAGTGAACCCATTGGATCCCAAGGTTTTAAGACTTTTGGTTTTTCATTCCAAGCTTTAAGTTGAACCTCGCTTAGATATTTCTTATGAATAACCGCTTGATAGACATAATCATCAAACCAATTATCGGAAGCTAAGTAGTAGCCTTTTTTACCACTTTCATCGCCCCAACTATTTTCAATTTTCCATCTTTTTGGAAGATTATCCTTTAAGTGGACAGCAGTTAAAACCATCGCATGATTCATCGCACCTTGACTATAATCTAATTGGTCTTCTTTTGACATATCAAAAGACATACCAAGCATCGTTTCATAATCGAATTGTTCAGTGTCCCACACACCTGTTTTACGATCTCCAAAACGAGCAACATCAGATCCAAACCAAACAACTTCATTTTCTAACATTTGTTTTAAAACTAATTGTTTCAAGTCTTTCATTTCTAAGTTTAAATACTTAATATCTCTGCCATCAATGACGTTTCCTAAATAAGCAACTGTGTAGGTTTTCATAAAAGGTTTGTCTTTTGTTGGGGAATTAATGACTGAAACATAATCTTTTAAAATATCACCAACATGGTCATGATAAAAAGATTGTGGTGTTAAACCGTCTATTCTATGATATGCACCTTCAACTACATATTCAAAATCAAATGCTTGTGGTGGCATCCCAAAGTTAGTTACAAGCAGTGTGTAAAGCTCATCTAATGTTTTTTTCTTTAATTCTGATATTTTATTTTCTTGAGATGCTTTTTTATAAGCTCTAGCTTCTGCAGCATATTTACGCAGCTTAATATTAATCAGTTGATTCATGAATCTTGTACCACCTGATGAAGTTGTTTCTATCATTGACTCTTTTGGCATAATGCCATATTTTTCAATTAAAGAGACAAACATATCCCATTGCCCGCCATCTTGAATGCCTGTTTTTAAAATGTGTTGTAATGTTCGATCATCTTGATCAACTGTTAAAAAATCGTCCATGATTTCAATAAAATAATTAATTTTTTCGAATTTGTCCCAAAACGCTGTATAGTTTTGTGATAACTCAAATTCTTTTAAATCATATTTTTTGGCGATTAATTCTCTTAAAACATTAAGTCCCGCAAAAATCCAGCATCTGCCACTTGCTTTTTGATTTGTAACTGGCAATGTTTTGATTTCATTAGAAAACTTAAATTGATTTTGAGAGCTTTGTTCTTGCTTATCAAATAGTTTAGCCAAATCATTTTGGACTAAAACTCTTGATAATGCTTTTTGGACAGGTTTATCATTAAAACTTTCATTCAGTTGATTGATATCCTTTTTTGTGATTGCTTTCATATATTTACCTTCCTTCTTTTAAATTCTTATCATGCGTTCATCATTAAATGATTCCACGATTGCATTATCATTTTCTTTAACAATAACTAAACTTGTATTCACGTAATTGATGATGTTTGAAACTCTTTGTGGTGGAACTGCAATCAATAATTGAATGCTTAGTGAATTATAAAACTTCATCATTGCGTCAATTCTAGATTCGTCCATATTATTAAACGCTTCATCAAATAAAACAATACATCCTGAGTCAATTCTTCTATTTTTTGTAAGTAGTTGTTGAAACGATGCTGCAATAACAATGTAGAATGGAACTTGTGTTTCACCACCACTTTTTTCTTTAGATACTTTTGAAAATAGTGATTTATTACCATTTAAGTTAGTTACTTCAATATCATAGGACATATAATTTCGATAATCTAGAAAATTATAAGTCAAATGATCATATTCTGGGTCATTTGAAGCGATTTTATCAAACAATTCCATAAGAATCATTTCATTCTTTTTGGTAAGCCCTTCAGTAAATAAAGTATGTTTAGTAATTGCCTGATTGCTCATGATAATGTCGAAATATACTTTGTAATCTGGATGTTCACTCGCCTTATAAGTTAATTGATATGAGTCACTACCGAACCTTTTATCTTGGAGTGCGTAATTCAATTCTGCGATTTGTTGTTGCGCATTTTCGATGCTTGCACGAAGTTTACCAACAAACTCTTCTTTGAATCCAGTTTCAGAACTTCTTCTAAGATCAGTCGCTTCTTGCTCATATTTAATTAAATTATTATTTCTAATCTTGGTTGCTTCTTGATCATAATAGATTAATTCTTCCATGGTTGGTGCAGCACCGAAATGATAGAGCTCATTATAGTTTTTCATGGTGTTTGTCAACTCAGTCTTATCTTTAATGATTTGTGAGTTTAAGGAAACACTAGATTGAGCTAAATAATTAGTGATGTCATCATGGCTATGTTTAAATTTTTGTTTTAATGCATAAAATTGGGTATTTGCTATGCTCAATTTTTCTGGATGTTTTTGAGCAAGAATTTTTTGTTCTTGAACGAATTCATCTAGTTTTATTTGAACATCATCAATTCGATCTAGGACTCTTTGTCTTTCTTCTCTTTGGGTTGCTATCTTACCGACAAGCTCATCAGACTCAAATCTAAGTTCTTTTTTCTGTAATTTTGCTTTTTCAATTTGATCTTCAAGGTGTTGAAGTGTTTTACTTTTTCCAAGTTCTTGAATAGCATCTTCAATATTTGTGTATTCTTTTCTAGTCAGTTTAATTAAGTCAAGATAACGAATTTGACCTTGATGAAGTAACTGTGAACTCTTAGATTGTTGTAAAAGTCTAACAATTTGATTATTCTTATCTGATAATTGATACAATAGGTCCATTTGTTCTTCAAGTGCTATAAGTGATTTTTCTTCCATCTCTGTTTGTATTTTTGTTGCACTTTGTCCAATAAATGGAACTTCATAATTTCTTGGATTGATTTGTCTAGCTGTATAGTTGCCATAAGTCATACAGGTTGGTGTAATTGCTCTTGAGAAGTTTTTTAAATCTTTAACATCATCAACACAAGTGATGTTGTTTAAAACCATATTGATGTAATATCGTGCGTATTTATGCTCTGTTGATACTTTTTCTGCTAATGTATTTTCATTGATTTGATCATAGGTTTGGATCTTTTGAGTATTGACTAATCCAACACCATAAATTTTCTGTTCAAACTTGATTCTGTCATAAATTTCTAGAGCATCATTAAAATACTTTGGATCGACAATGATATCGAACCTTTGACCGCCTAAGTAACCTTCTAATGCGTTTCGCCATTTTTCATCATTAACTTCGATCATTTCGCATAGTGGTTGAACTCTTACTTCTTTTTGATAGTAGTTAGATAGTTCATCATTTAGTGAGTTAATTAATTTTTCAACATGATATGGATATGTTTTTACATGTTTTTTAAGTTGGTTTAACTTTGATTTTGATTGATTGATTTGTTCTGAAAGGCCTTGTTTCTGATTTTCAAGTTTGTCTTTTTCTAAGCTATAAGCTTGAAGTAATGATTTAACATCTTGTTCAAGGTTTGTTAAATGGTGGTTGACCTCTTCGATGTCCGGTGAGTCCATATTTTGTTGATAGTATAAAACAAACTGTTTAATTGCTTCATTAGGCATGTGCATGCCTAATTCTTTCATCACATTAAATTCTTTTTGAAGATCTTGTTTAACTTGTAAAACGATTTCTTTTTGCTTTTCATACTCGGTTGCTTTTTTATTTAACGCTTCTTGGTATGTAAGCAGTGTTCTAGATACATCATCATCACCTTTTGCACGCTCTAAGTTAATGATTTTCGTTTCATTTTCATCCATTTGATCATCTATTTGTGATTTAGCATCTCTTAAATAATCAAGTTGCTTATTGATATTAACTAGTTTATTTTCATTTTCTTTGATAAACTCTTCTCTCTTTTCAACCCAGTTGAGTTGATCCATTAAAACGTTTATATCTTTTTGACGAGAGTTTTGTTCAATCTCTTCCCCTTTTTGAGTAATAAGCGTTAGTTTATCTAGTTTGTCGCGATCATTTTTTATTTGTTGTTCGACTTTTTTTAATTGAGCAACGTTATTCTTTAACGATTGAATATCAATTGGATCATCATCGAGTAAAAACTCAAAAACAAATTGTTGAAGATCTATCGATCTAAACGCTAAAGCTTTAGGGAGAATTTTTGCGTATTTTGTAGAGTCC
>CAYJDZ010000093.1:0-5225 GCA_964368955.1 uncultured Mariniplasma sp. | reverse complement strand
ATCACATACAAAAACAATTCAAAAGAAGTTGAATATTTAATCAAGAAAGACCCTATATTAAAAGTGTTGTTTCAAAAAACAGAAGAGATTAAAGTTAACCTATCTAAAGATTATTTCCATTCATTAGTCCAAACTATTGTTTCGCAACAATTATCAAGTAAAGTTGCTGCTATCATCTATCAAAGACTAGTTGATTTATTAAAAAATAAAATAACAGCAAAACACATCTTAGAAACAAAAGAAGAAGACTTAAAATCTATAGGCATATCAAGACCTAAAATAAAATATTTAAAGTCGTTAGCTGAACATGTTCAAAGTGGTAGTTTAGATTTTAAGGGGTTTGATCAAATGACAGATGAAGATATCATAAATATGCTCATAAAAGTTAAAGGGATTGGAATTTGGACAGCGCAAATGTTTTTAATGTTTTCAATGGGCAGACAAGATGTGTTTTCATCTCTTGATCTAGGGCTTAGAAATGCATTAAAAAAATTACTTAATAACGAGAATATGACTCTATTAGAAATTGAAGCTTACAGTCAAAAGTGGAGCCCATATCGAACAATTGTTTCACATTATTTATGGCATATTTGGGATTTGTAAGAAAGGATGATAAACACATGAAAATTAGATTAGTTGGTTTAGGAAAAATGGGGTCAAATTTTGCGCTTAATTTAAAAGATCGAGGATATGACGTAATCGGATTTGACACCTATGATAAGGCAAGAGAAGGTTTAAAAAATGAGATATTAATTGAAGATTCTATGAAAAAAGTCTTAGTAGATGATGGAGAAAGAAAAATTATTTGGCTTTTCGTTCCTAGTCAAATCGTTGATAAAATCATTGAAGATATGCTTCCTTTTCTTAATAAAAAAGATGTAATCATTGATGGTGGTAACTCAAACTTTAATATATCGATTAGAAGATATCATTATTTAAAATCAAAAGGCATCGATTTTGTTGATGTGGGTTCTTCAGGAGCTCTTTATGGTGCAAGACATGGCCTAACACTGATGGTAGGAGGTGAAGCAGAAGTCGTTAACTTCTTAACACCATTCTTTAAATCCATATCAGTAGAAGATGGATTTGCTCATGTTGGCAAACCTGGTAGTGGACATTTTGTTAAAATGGTTCATAATGGCATTGAATATGGGATGATGCAGTCTATTGCTGAAGGGTTTAACCTTTTAGAAGCTTCTGCGTATGAGTTTGATTATCAACAAATATCAAGCATGTTTAACCATGGTTCACTGATTGAATCTAAATTGCTAAAAAATTTAGAGACTACTTTTGGTAAAGATCAAAATCTATCAGAAATAGAAGGCCGTATTGATGATTCTGGTGAAGCCATGTGGATGATTGAAGAAGCGCTACGCTATAAGGTAGCTATTCCTGTAATTGCTCAATCCCTTTTCACTAGATATAAATCAAGAGATGATCAAAAATTTGCAGAAAAGATTATTGCATCTATGAGAAAGGAATTCGGTGGACACGCCGTTTATAAGAAAAAATGAAAAAACTAATCATGACAATATTTGGTTCAACAGGAGACCTTACATCTAGAAAATTACTTCCTGCGCTTTCTAAACTATATAAAAACCAACAAATCCCTAAAGAAACTCAAGTCGTCTGCTTAGGTAGAAAAGATTTAAACACAGAATCTTATCTTAAATATATGAACGAAGAAGCAAACTCACCCCTAGATTTAGAAGTGTTAAAAAAGATTGTTATTTATCATCAAATCCAAATAACTGATCCTAAGGATTACAAAAATCTAAAAACGACGATTAATAAAATAAGCAACAAAGAAACAAAACAGCTCTATTACCTCGCAATCGGTCCTGAGTTGTTCTTTGATGTTGCTAAAAACATTAATGAATCAAACTTGATTGAAAAAAATAATTTAAATCAGTCTATTATCTTTGAAAAACCATTTGGACATGATTTAAATAGTGCAAAGAAAATAAATCAAATGTTGTGGACCTATTTCGATGAAAAACAAATCTTTAGAATTGATCATTACTTAGGTAAAGAAATGATTCAAAATATTATGATGGTTCGATTTGCAAATAGAATTTTTGAAGAAGTCTGGCATAATCGAACTATTAAAAATGTTAAAATCTTCGTCAAAGAAACTGATGGCATCTTAAGTAGAGGCGGTTATTACGATCAATCAGGTGCTTTAAAAGACATGGTGCAATCTCACTTATTACAAATGTTAAGCATGGTCTCTATGGAAGTTCCGATGAGCTATCATAGCGAAGATGTAAAAAATGAAAAAGTGAAAGCAATTGAAAATGTGACTTTTGATAAGCACTCATTTCTTTTTGGACAATATGAAGGCTATCTACTTGAAGATAAAGTTGAAAAAGATTCAAAAACAGAGACTTTTGTTTTCTTAAAGGCGTATGTTAATACACCAAGATTTAAAGGTGTTCCTTTTTATTTGATGACAGGTAAGAAATTAGATAAAAAAGAATCAGTGATTATTATTGAATTTGAAGAAACTTCTGAACAAAGAAAATGGAATCTTCCCTTATCCACAAATAAACTCTATATTAAAATTGCTCCTGAAGATGGGATAGGGTTAAAGTTTAATTCTAAAGTGCCAGGATTATCAGGAGATGTTGAAGAAGTTGAATTAGAGTATTGCGCAGCATGTAATGCAGTTGGAAATATGAGTGAAGCTTATGAAAAACTTTTACTTGATGCAACAGAAGATCATAAAACATTATTTACGAGATGGGATGAGATTGAACTTTCTTGGAAATTAATTGATCAAATCAAGGAGAGACAAGAAAATCTAGTGATATATAAAGACTTTAAGACTTTAAAAGCATTGATAAAAGAAAGAATGGATGTGGATATGCCATGATTTATTTTGATGTAGGTATGAAAATATCTTCTGATATGCAAGTTTATAAAAATAAAGAAGAAAAAAAACCCAAATTTAGAGTAGCTTCTGATTTTAATTCAGGATCTGCACATGAAACAGAAATAACGATAAACCTTCATACAGGAACACATATGGATTTTCCATTGCATATGATTAAAGATGGACAAACATCAACTCACCTCAACTTAGATCGATTAATAAGAACAGTTAAAGTATTTGATTTAACCCATCTTAATGATTCAATTTCAAAAGAGGACCTCATCAATTTAGATATTAAGCAATCTGATTTTGTCTTATTTAAAACAAGAAATAGTTTTGAAGAGACTTTTAATTATAAATTCATCTATGTGGATCAGTCAGCGGCCCTTTATTTAAAAGAAAAAGGAGTTGATGGCATAGGGATTGACGCGCTAGGCATAGAGCGTGATCAAATTGGACATCCAACTCATAAAATATTATTTGAAGCAAACATCTATATCATTGAAGGATTAAGATTAAAAGAAGTTGAACAGAAATCTTATTTTATGTATGCTTTACCAATAAAGATGGATGATAGTGATGCGCTTCTTTTAAGTGTGGTATTAACTGATGCAAAGTAATATCAGATTAGCTAACTTAAATGATTTAGATCAAATTTGGGAGTTAAGAATTAAAACAACACAACTATTAAAACAAAGAGCAATTGATCAATGGCAATATCACCTACCTGATAAAATGACTTTTATCAGTGATATCAAAGCTTCTGAATTCTATGTGTATGAAAAAGATGATCAAATCATTGGGATGATTGCGATTAAAGAGGGTGTTGAACCGACTTATAATCAAATCTTTGAAGGTTCTTGGTCTTTTGATAAACCCTATTTGACCATTCATAGATTAGCTGTTGATTCAATGTATTTGGGACAACAAATCGCAGCAAAACTCATTGATTTTGCTCATCAACTTTCGATTGATAAGCATATTAACTATATACGCATCGATACACATGAGAAAAACGTTTATGCACAAAGATTATTTATAAACTTTAAATATCAATTAAAAGGATATATATTACTAGATAAAAACCACCCAGGAGACCCAAAAAGATTGGCATATGATCTCAGTTTAGGAAAGGATGATTAATTTTGAAAATATTTCTAGATCCAAGAGCAACAAGAAAACAAGATTTTGAAGCATTCATTAATACTCATCAAGACCATCAATTCGTTTTTGACATTGATTCAAGCTATGATGCAGAAGTTATTATCTCTGTAGGTAGTTTGTTTGATAATCAAAAGCTTGAACTCTATCCTAATCTTAAGTGGATGGCATTAACAACTGCAGGTTATGACCAAATCGATTTAGATTATTTTAAAAAAAGAAACATAAGACTCACTTATGCAAAAGACGTCTTTAGCATTCAAATCGCAGAAGATGTATTTTCTAAAATCTTATACTTTAATCGAAACATAGAAAAACACATCGCAAATCAAAAAAATAACTTATGGAAATTTCTAAAAACAGATTATGAAATATATGGATCAACCATAGGGATTATAGGTGCAGGTTCTATTGGAAAACACATCGCAGAGCGAATGAAATCTTTTAAAACAAAAGTGATTGGATATAAAAGAGAATTAGAAAACATTGATTTTTTTGACAAAATTTATACAACAAAAGAAGGTTTATATGAGCTTTTAAGAGAAAGCGATTATGTCATTTGTTCAATCCCCCTATCATCAGAGACAAGACATCTAATTGATGCAAAAGCATTATCTTATATGAAAAGTGATGCATTATTAATAAATGTCGCAAGAGGCGATATTATTGATCAAAGCGCTCTTACTAAAGCTTTAACAAACAAACAGATTAGAGGTGCAGCCTTAGATGTTACCACACCTGAACCACTTCCAAAGGATCACCCATTATGGAATTTAGATAATTGTTTGATTACACCACACAATGCTAGTGCATCACCAAAGATTAATGAAAGAATCGCTTTTGCCATTATAGATACATTGAATCGATATATAAACAACCTCCCCCTAGATAACATCGTTGTTTAAAGAGTGCCCTAATCGTGCACTCTTTTTTTATGTGAAAAAACATATATTGTTTGACAATATCTTATATTGTGATAGAATTATAAAGAGTATTTTGATATTCAAAACATTTGAAATACAAAAAGAGGGTGGTTATTGAATAAATATGATAAATAGTGAAATAATGCCCTTTATGAAAAACCAAAATATAATTGAAATCTATAAAAAAGCGATGGTAAATTATGACAATCAAAGAGATCCAAAATATAATTAAAGAATTTGAAGCATCTAGTTTAATGCAATTAGAG
>CAYJDZ010000092.1:0-5269 GCA_964368955.1 uncultured Mariniplasma sp. | reverse complement strand
GTGCATCTATCGCTGAAACATAGTTGATATGAAATCTTGAAATAGATGAAATAATAACATTTTTTTTCACATCAATACCTTGCTTGATTGCAAGATCTGCAGCTTGTTCTGGCTGATTGTTTAAATAATCTATTGATTTTTCTAAATCTTTCTTTATTTTTTGAACGACTTTGTCTGTTAAATCTTTATGCACAAAGACACTTGCTTGAGGGTAACTAGATTTTCCAGTTAAACTTTGATAAGCATCTTGTAAATCAATGATGTTTAAATCATAGTTTTCATCCAAGATACTTAATGCGGGTTCACTTATTAAATATACTTTTGAATGATCTAATATAAAGGATGCCACAACTGAACTCAAGCTATCTAGGTAGGTAGTTTTTTCGTGATTACCAAGCACATAAGACATAATGACGTCTGGTGTTTGATTTTTACCAAAGGCTATAATATCGCGTTGTTTAAGATCATCTAATAGAATCTCTGTTGTACTTACTAAATAGAAATTCCCCCACGTGACACTCGCTGCTAATTGGTAGGTTGGTTTTGAATCATAGAGTTTTGCCCCTAAATTAGTAGGTGCGATGATGACATCATAAGATTCAGATCCAAAAGCAGCTACCAAAGGATCGGCTCCTTCGACTATCGTTACATCATAATTCTTGTCGTCTTGCATGTAAAGTGTTGAAAATTGTGGTCCTCCAGAAGGCACGACCATCGATATACTTTCACTTTTACATCCTGTAATCAAAAATAGACTACAGATAAGAATGAATGTTTGTCCTATTTTTTTACTTAACACTATGATACGCTTCTCTCTTGGTGTAGGAAGTATGTAATAAGTCATGAGATTTTTTAGAATGTGGCTCTCCTAAAAATTGTTCGTATAAATTTTTGACAAATTCATTTTGATGTGATTTTCTAAGTGTAGAATTTGCGTCAATATCATATAATACACTTGCTCTAAGTTTTCTAACATCATATTTTTCTTGGTCTTTTGCTTTAACAATTGGTTGACCCCCACCGTTAATACACCCACCTGTACATCCCATAAACTCTATGAAATGATATTTTTTAGGACTATCTTTTAAATTGTCAAGAAATGATTGAATCGCAACTCCACCATGAACAACTGCCACGTTTATATCTTGACCTGCTATTTGATAAGTTGCTTCTTTAATATCGCTATTACCTCTTACTTGTTTGAAATCAATTTGTGTTTCTTTTTTATCTAGGATTTCACTTACTGTTCTTAAAGCTGCTTCCATAACACCGCCTGTTGCTCCAAATATAGCTCCGGCACCTGTATATGAGGATAACATGCCATAAGGTTTAGAATCCTTAAGATTTCTAAAATCAATACCTCTTCTTTTGATCAATCTTGCAAATTCTCTAGTTGTGATCACATAATCAACATCTTGTATACCATTTCTACCCATTTCAGGACGTCTTGCTTCTTCCTTTTTGGCAATACAAGGCATAATCGATACAGAAACGATATTTTTAGGATCTACTTGTAACTTTTCAGCATAATAAGTCTTGATCAATGCGCCAGCCATTTGCTGTGGAGATTTGCATGATGATAGATTAGGAATTAGTTCAGGATAGTATAATTCTAACAAATTAATCCATCCTGGTGAGCAAGAAGTAAACATAGGGAACAATCCACCATTATTTAAGCGATGAATAAACTCAGTTCCTTCTTCCATAATTGTTAAATCCGCAGCAAAGTTTGTATCCATGATTTCATGAATGCCAAGTTCTTTAAGTGCACTAAATATTTTTCCCTCAACATTTGTTCCAATTGGATAATCAAATTCTTCACCAAGTGCTGCTCTTACTGCGGGTGCAACTTGAACAACAATTGTTTTACTTGGATCTCTTAAAAGTCTCTCGATAGGTTTAATATCATCAGATTCTCTTAATGCTCCTGTAGGGCACGCTCCTATACATTTACCACAATAGATACATCCACTATCTGCAAGCTCATGAAATTGAGCAGGTCCGACATAGGTTTTATTACCTCTTTCGTTAAAATGAAGAATACTTAATCCAGAATATTTTTCACACGCAGAAACACAACGTCCACATAAAATACATTTTGAACTATCAATGATCATCACTCCTGAATCATCTTGATAGTAATAGTCATCGTCATGCATCCCATACATATTTGTAAATTCGTTATCGATAGAATATTTTCTAAGTAAGTCTAAGAACTCACAATTATTTTCTCTTGAGCATTTAAAACATTCGAAACGATGTCTATGTGCTAATAACTCTAGGTTCATACTCACTGTATCATAGATTTCTTGATCATCTGTGATGATTTTCATGCCTTCTTCTACATATGTTTTACATGCAGGTTTCAAATTCTTTTGTCCTTCAATTTTTATTGAGCACAACCGACAATTACCTTCTTCATGAACATCTTTTAGATAACAAAGACGAGGAATAAAAATGTTGTTTTTCTCCGCAACTTGCAAAATTGTTTCATTTGCGTTTGCTTTTATTAAAATACCATTTATATCTATATTTACAAGTCTTTCCATTATGCTTCACCTCTTATGCTTGCAATGCTTGAGATTGCCCCAACAGGACAAGCTTTTTTACAAGCACCACATTTGATACAAAGATCTTGATCAATCGTATGAATTTGTTTTGGCCATCCGGAAATTGCATTTGTTGGGCAATTTCTAGCACATTTGGTACATCCAATACAGCTATCATCAATGATGAAATTTGTAAGGTTTGCACAAACGCCAGCAGGACATGCTTTATCAACCACATGCGCTATATATTCATCTCTAAAATGTTTAATTGTTGATAAAACAGGATTTGGTGCTGTTTGACCAAGGCCACAAAGTGAAGTTTTTTGAATCATATGTCCAAGTTTTTCAAGCTCATCAATATCTTCTAAAGTTCCATCGCCATCACAAATACGATTTAGGATGTCAAGCATTTGTTTCGTGCCTTCTCTACAAGGTGTACATTTTCCACAAGACTCATCAACTGTAAAATCAAGGTAAAATCTTGCAACGTCAACCATGCAATTATCTTCATCCATCACAATCATGCCACCAGAGCCCATCATTGAACCTAGTTTTGTTAGATTATCAAAGTCTATGGGTGTATCAAGATCTTTTTCAGTTATACAGCCCCCAGAAGGACCCCCTGTTTGAAGCGCTTTAAATTTTCTCTTATTTGGGATACCCCCACCAATATCATAGATAACTTCTCTTAAAGTTGTTCCCATCGGAACTTCTACTAAACCAGTATTATTAATCTTTCCACCTAAGGCAAAGACTTTTGTTCCAGTTGAATTTTTAGTACCGATTGATTTAAAATAATCTGCTCCTTTTAAAAAGATAACTGGAATGTTCGCAAATGTTTCAACGTTATTTACATTAGTTGGATATCCCCATAATCCTTTTTTAGCTGGAAATGGAGGTTTTAATACTGGCATCCCTCTATATCCTTCAATTGATTTTATTAAAGCAGTTTCTTCTCCACAGACAAAAGCGCCAGCTCCAAGTTTAATTTCAATATCAAAACTAAAGTTTGTTCCAAATATGTGATCACCTAGTAGTTGGTATTCTTTTGCTTGTTTGATTGCATGCTCTAATCTTTCGACTGCTACTGGATATTCAGCACGTATATAAATATAACCTAGTTTTGATCCAATCGCATATCCACATATTGCCATTGCTTCTAAAATGGAGTGGGGATCGCCTTCTAGAATTGCTCTATCCATAAAAGCACCTGGATCACCTTCATCAGCATTACAAATGACATATTTGATATCACTTTCAGCTGCTGCAGCAAACTCCCATTTCTTACCCGTCAAGAAACCTCCGCCACCTCTTCCTTTTAATCCTGAATCTAAGACTGTAGCGATGACTTCTTGTGGACTTTGTTTGGTTAAGACTTCTCCAAGTGCACGGTATCCGTCTTTTGCGATATACTCATTAATGTCTAATGGGTTAATTTGTCCGCAATTTCTTAAAGCAATCCGTTTTTGTTTCGAATAAAACTTTAACTGACTCATTTTCTTTATTTTTTCTTTGTCAAGTGGGTTTTTAACAAGTAATCGATCAATATGTCTACCTTTTAATAAGTGTTCTTCACAAATTACTTTAACATCACTCACTTTAACGTGTGCATAAAAAATTTCTTCAGGATAAACAACAATAACAGGTCCTCTTTCGCATAGTCCAAAACAGCCTGTTAAAACAAGCCCAACTTCATCTTTTATACCTAGGGTTTCTAGTTCTGTTTCAAATGCTTCTTTAATCTCTTTTGAGTGAGAACTCATGCAACCTGTTCCACCACAAATAAGTACTTGTATTCTTTCTAACATATTATTTGTCCTTTCTCGTAGATAAGAGACAATTTGTCACTGGATTGTGACCAATGATATGTTTTTCGATAATCTCTTTAACAGCTGCTTTGTTTAAATTACAATAGACAAAAGATTGTCCTGACTCATCAATAATTTCAGCCATAGGTTCGTATGCACATTCTCCCATGCACCCGACTTGTGTGACTGTTACATTATCTAAACCATTGTTATCGATTTCTTCTAAAAATGCGTTTAAAATGGGTCTAGCACCACTTGCTATACCGCAAGTGCCCATACCTACTTGGATTCTAAATCCATCTTTTATATAGCGCATTGTCATTTTTTTTAGGGATTCATCTCTTAATTTCTTTAATTCTTCTAGTGTTTTCATAGTCCACCTTTAATTTCATCAATCTGTTGATTGATTGTTTTTTCAATTTCTTTTTTAGTTTTAAATCCATAAGGTTTATCTTTAATATATTGTTTAAGTTCAAACATATACGATCTTGCAAATGTTACTTTTAAAGCTACGTTTTTAACATCTTGATTGATATATATATCAGAAATTAAAACGCCAATATCGCCTAAATCAGGAAAATCAATGTGGTGATGATTAAATGCTGTTTCTATTATAGTTTTTTTTCCTTTAATAGATTCTATTTTGAAATATCCTTCTGTTTGATTTGCTAGATCATGGATCATTGATAATCCAAGTCCTACTTTTCTCATCTTTTGAGAACTGTAGGTAAACTTTCTAACCATCTCTAAAACTTTTTCTTCCATGCCCATGCCATCATCTTCTAATCGAAATATTAGTTTTTCGTTAAAATTTAGGTCAATTATGATGTTTTTTGCTTCTGCTTTTATTGAATTTTGAACTAAATCAAAAATGTAATCTGTAAAATATTTCATTTGTTGAAATACCTAAAG
>CAYJDZ010000091.1:0-5437 GCA_964368955.1 uncultured Mariniplasma sp. | reverse complement strand
ATTATCTGTTCATGTAGGTTATCCGGATGAATTACCGACTTATTACAATCAATTTATGGTTCTTAGTTATGAACAGGGTTCTGATTTATTGAAAGAAAAAATAAAGATGAATAGAATCATTAATGAATTGGACTACGAAAAATATAATAAAGCACCAAATAAAAATATTTGGGGGATGCCAGCAAGCATGGTTAATGCTTATTACAGTCCTACAAATAATCAAATTGTATTTCCGGCAGCTATTTTGCAAAAACCATATTATAGCTTAGAACAAACTCCTTCTGAAAACTATGGCGGTATTGGCGCTGTAATGGCTCATGAAATTTCACATGCGTTTGACAATAATGGCGCTAAATTTGATGAAAATGGCTCGCTTAGTAACTGGTGGACAGAAGAAGAACTAAAAGCATTTGAGAAAAAATCTAAAGATATGATAGATTTATTTGAAGGTGTTGAAACGGGTTATGGTCCTTGTAATGGTGAACTAACTGTCTCAGAAAATATAGCAGATAGTGGCGGCTTAAGATGCGCACTAGAAGCAAGTAAGAAAAGCGGCAATCATAATTTAGAAGATTTCTTTAAAAACTGGGCAAGTGTATGGCGTCAAAAGTCATCATTGGAATATAGTCAGTTATTATTAAGAGTTGACGTTCATGGTCCTTCTATTTTAAGAGCAAATATGCAATTGAGTAATTTACCAGAATTCCAAAAATTCTACCAAATTAAAGAAACAGATAAAATGTATTTAGCAAAAGATAAGATGGTAAGTATTTGGTAGTATATTATATGATCTAATAAAGTAGAAAAGCTACTATGCATAACTTAAACACTTTTCTGCCTATATTCATAAACATAAAGCACCCTGAAATCTCTAGATATAATCTAGAATTCAGAGTGCTTTTTTTGTTTGAAAAGTGCTGTTTTTAATAGCAAAAGTGAGAAACATATATCTTCTGAGGTGTACTCCTTTTTTCACACAGCAACTCAGTATAATCAAGAACTGGTATCATACCCGAGTTTCTGAGTCACTTTATTTATTCGTGCATTTTTAGAACTTGTAACGACGTGATATAGTCAAGCAGCTTTTGAATGGTAATGATTTATGAATACTTGTCTAAATCCCATTTAAGGGGAATTTGGTTGATTTTAATTCAAAATTTGAATAACAAATAGTATGTTCTAATATTAAAATAATAACGTATTAAAATATGTTACAATAAAAACAAAGTGTAGTGGACGTGTTATATCAATTCTATTTGCGTTTATCATAATATAGTTCAAAATATTAACTGCATATTCCTTGATAATGAAATCAAATGGTTTTTTAATATGAAAATAACAAATTGTCTTTGTTTTAGGCTCACCTCTCTTTACATAAGTTTGAATTAAACAAGTGATGAGGATGAATGGAAAATGTAAACAGCTCAACTTTCTTTAAAAAAGTGAGTATCTTAAAATTTAAAATATAACTAAAAAGGGGTCACAATATGAAGAGTTCAAACATCATCATCATTCTAATTATGGGTATCATTATGTCATTAGGTGTATTTGTAATAATCAAATACAACGAGAATACAACGCCTAAAGAAAGTCATAAAGCTTTTGTGGTTGAAAACATTACTGAAATAAAAGCCTGGGGCGATGATGTTCACTTTACAGAAATTACAGTATATGAAGGGGAAAATGAGACTTATCTATATGTGTCTTACCAAATAAAATATGGTGATGAAGTTAGTGAGAGCTTTGTAGTGATTTGTAAAAGCGATTATCACTATATCTATAAAGGAACGACAACCGGACTTAATAAGGGCAGATATGACGCTTTTATGGCAGTTAAGAAAATGCCTAAGAATGTCGTGTTTTATAAGCCAGAGGACTTAAGGTAGCACTAAAATTGAATACCACTTTAGGGTTCTCGCATATAAACAGTACTCCAGATTGTTCATACTATGTTTATTATGAAAGAAGAATTTTATGGTTTATATAATGCGATTTTATGAATCGGCTTATTCTGTAACGATAACTAAACACAAAAACCAAGCAGGCCTCACATGGATGGATACAAACTCACTGAACAAAATGTATATTATAAATATTTCGACGACACATTGACTAGAGGATTCTTTAGATATGTGTCATTATCAAATAGAGAATACGCTTATAATTATATAAAAACAAGCGGAATCACTTATTTATAAAAGGTGGTAAATTATGATTGAACTACAGAACGTTTCCAAAATATTTGAAGACGCTAAAAAAAGAAAAGTGAATGCACTGAACAACATCAACCTTACTTTTTCTGTTCAAGGTTTTTATTCCATCGTCGGAAAATCTGGTAGTGGTAAATCCACTCTCTTGAACATCCTATCAGGTTTAATAAAACCAACAGAAGGCAACTATAGTATTCAAGGAGTCAATACCAATACCCTGAGTGAAAATGAATGGGCGAATCTAAGAAGAACTACCATATCTTATATATTTCAAGAGCATAATCTCATCGACCATTTAACTGTCATGGAAAATTTGTCTATACCGTTATTTAACAAGTCTATGACCCAAAAGGAAATTGAAGAGAAAGTCATTCAAATTCTATCTCAATTTGAATTAGAATCACTCAAAGATCAATTATGCCAAAATCTATCGGGTGGTGAATCACAAAGGGTTGCAATCATACGTGCATTGTTAACAGATAGTCTCATATTGATTGCGGATGAACCCACTAGTGCATTAGATGAAGCCAACACCTTACTGGTTTATGACCTGCTCAAATCCGTGTCCAAAACACGATTGGTCATCGTGGTGACTCACGATATTGAAATGACCAATCGTTATTCGGATGTCATCATCAAATTAAATTATGGGGCAGTCATTTCAGACCAGGTGAGTCAAACCCAAAATACTTTTTTTAGCCGCTCCACTTCGAAATCTATTCTTACTTTTAGAAGACACTATCAACTGTCCCGATTTTTCATTAGAGGTCAAAGGGTCATGAATATATTTATGATTTTGTTTATCCTCATTGGTATGACCTTATTAACCACCACTTTTGCAATCACACAGTTCAATGAAGATACGTTTGAATATAGCGTCATTAGAGACAAAGTGGAACTCAATTTCATGTCGACATCAGACATCCATTTTTATACCAACGAGTTTACATCAACCGTAAACTTGAACGCCCATATTCCCAATTTACTTACGTACAAAACATACCATAATATCACAGGGTTTCATACAGGTCTAATAAATGATAATCTCTCAAGTGTAAGGATATTTTCAACTATTGTGATCAAATCGCTTGAAGACAACCACATAGAAATCACTGACTACCAAGCTAACATTCTCAAAGATGCTGGTGCAATCACATTCAATCAGGTCAATGATTTGATAGATTCAACTCTATCTCTTTACGGTGTCATACTTACAATAGATGACGTAATCGATACAAAGTATAACCAAGAAGGCCTTAATCCCACTGAAATTGCTGTTAAATACGACATACTTAAGATCAATGAATCCACCTTAAATCATTTGATATATCTTGCTTATCCAAAAATGATTTTAAATAACGATATAGAAATCCAAACATTACATCCATACACTTTAGAAAAACTTATTTATGGAGCATATTTGGGTTCTAATCTATTAGAGGATCTGGATATGGTTGTGGATCTCGCGACTTTACAAAGATGGTTAGATATCACTTTTACAAGCCCAGAAGATGCGGCTGTTTATTTTGGCTCGGATTTCCCCCTGACATTCAGAATTCAGGATGAAATCAAGCAACAAACCTATCGATTAAAAGGAGTAATATTCACAGATGAACCCACCATCTACTTTAGTGAAGCAACCTACAGTGAGTACTTTTTAGGGTCATCAAACTTCTCAGATATCATGTCAACACAGGCATTCGAACTGGATAGTTATGACACATTTAAGCAAGTTAAAACCTACTTGGAAGCCAATCAAGCATTTATCTTAAATGATTATTCTAGAGAATCTTATTATGCAAAATCATTCATCTACTCGATCAGTCAAATTTTCACAGTTTTGGTTATATTCTCGCTATCCATGACGTCACTATTTATCTACTTTTTTACACACTTATATTTTAAACAAAATCGGTTCAATTATGGCATATTACTCTCGATTGGTTATGAAAGGAAAACAGCTTTAAACATTGCGATGATGCATATCGTTAAAAACATACTGATTGCATTTGCCATCAGTACAGTACTGGCATTTGCATTTTTATATGGATTTAATCAGGGCTACAAATCTGATTTGGATCTCCAAATCGATATCATTGCTTTTAGTGTCGTTCCCTATTTCGTGACATTAGCATTTTCTATATTGGTTTCAATGATTGGTGTATTATCTGTGTATCGATTCATCCGAAAAATTGATATCATTCAACTCTTAAAATAACTACAGAAAATGGGGTTTAAACTCATATTTAGCGAGATTATACTTTTAATATGTTCTTCTGTGTTTTATGAAGATAAAATGATTTCATTTATTATAAACATAAAGCACCCTGAATTCTAGATTTTTTCTAGAAACATCAGAGTGCTTTTTTTGTTTGAAAAGCGCTGTTTTTTACTCAAAAAGTGCAAAACACACATCTTCTTGGGTATGACAAGACCATCTTCTTGGGTATGACACCTTGAAATACACAGCAACTTGGTATAATCAGCATGTGGCGTCATACCCAAGTTGCTGTGTATTTTATTCAATAAAACATCGAATTAGTGATGAAATAAGCACTTTTTTTGAATATTTTAGAATTTTAAGTGATTGTTAACTATGAGTTTTAGACAAGTACCTGTTGAATGATGATGATTTTTTTAAACCCAGTCTAATTCCTAATTGAGGGGAGTTGGGAAAAATGGGAGTCAAATTGAGGGGAGTTGGGTGCTTTAAATCCAAAATTTCAATGACAAAATGTATATTCTAAAATAAGTAGGATTCTTACTCTTTGTGTCTACTAAACTATACCAACACCAAATTGATGATAGTATTGTAAGTAGACAAGTTAAACATGGAGTGTTTATAATAAAATAGAACAATAAACGGCTTTAAATAAACATTGAAATATCATTAATATTACATGATATAATAGAGATAACGAGTGCAGATAAACATCATTTTTTAATACCCCAGGGGGCTATGTGTCCTAGATAATCATAGCAGTGCAAATTTCGCAGCCTAAAAGAAAAAAGGTTGAAAGATTCTTCGCAGATTATTTTGATTTTCTTAACAGTTCTGCCCGTGTTTCAAAAGAGTACATCGTGATGACTTTGGGTAATAGAAGAGTCGATAGAATAAGAATAAATTTAGCTAAAATCACTGTTAAGTATTTAGAGGATAAGGGATTCAATTTCAAGAAAACATTGACACGATTGGGTTATGATATGATGGTATTAAAAAAATGAGT
>CAYJDZ010000090.1:0-5618 GCA_964368955.1 uncultured Mariniplasma sp. | reverse complement strand
CGGATATGCTAACGCGTATTCGTAACGCAAATAGAATGCGTCATGAAAAAGTAGAGATGCCTAATTCTCGTTTAAAAGCAGATATATTAGCTGTTCTTAAAAAAGAAGGATTTATTGTCAACTACACTGTAGTTAAAGACAAAAACCAAGGCAAAATAGTTGTTACCTTAAAATACACTGATCTTAAAGAACGTGTAGTTAAAGGTTTAAAAAGGATATCGAAACCAGGACTTCGTGTGTATACATCTGTAGATGAATTACCAAGAGTTTTAAATGGTTTAGGGATTGCATTAATCTCAACATCAAAGGGTATCATGACAGATCGTGAAGCACGTCTAGCTCAAGTTGGCGGCGAAGTGCTCGCTTACGTTTGGTAAAATAAGGAGGAAATTATGTCACGTATAGGCAATAAAGTGATTCAAGTTCCTGCTGACGTTACTGTAACGATTAGCGCTGATAACTACGTTGTAGTTAAAGGACCTAAAGGTCAACTTGAATTTCAATACAATAAAGATTTAACGATTAAGTTAGACGGTAACGAGATTACTGTTACGCGTCCAAATAATGAAATATTTTCAAGAAAAATTCATGGAACAACTCGTGCTCTAATTCAAAATATGGTCACAGGTGTTAAAGATGGATTTAAAAAACAACTAGAAATCCGTGGTGTTGGTTATAGAGCACTATTACAAGGCAACACGGTCGTATTAAGTATGGGTTATTCTCACCCAGTTGAATTAGAGATACCAGAAGGTGTTACAGTTACTATTCCAAAAAACACTGACGTTATTATTGAAGGTTCTGATAAACAAGCCGTTGGCGAGTTTGCTGCTAAAATAAGAAGCGTTAAGAAACCAGAACCATATCTTGGTAAAGGTATTCGTTATGTTGATGAATATGTACCTCGTAAGGCTGGAAAGACTGCTAAGTAAGGGAGGACATTAATATGATTAAGAAAATATCAAAAAACGAATCAAGAAGTAAACGTCATTTACGTATTAGAAAAATTGTTAAGGGAACAGTTGAACGCCCAAGATTGAGTGTTTACCGTTCAAACAAGGCAGTTTATGTCCAATTAATTGATGATGTTAATCAAACGACTTTATTTAGTGCTCGTAGTCAAGAAACAGGTCTTGCAAGTTCAAATATTGAATCTGCAAAGGCAGTTGGAAAATTAATCGCCGAAAAGGCTCTTGCTGGTGGTGTGAAACAAGTAGTATTTGATAGAAGTGGTTATTTATACCATGGACGTATCAAAGCACTTGCTGAAGCAGCACGTGAAGCAGGATTGCAATTCTAAGGAGGAGACGTACATGGCTAGAGATAATTATAGAAAACAAGAACAACAAGAGAAACAATTCGAAGAACGCGTTGTTTCAATCAACCGTGTAACTAAAGTTGTTAAGGGTGGACGTCGTTTCCGTTTTGCTGCCTTAGTGGTCATCGGTGATCTACAAGGTAAAATTGGATTTGGTACTGGTAAAGCTTCTGAAGTACCTGATGCAATTAAAAAAGCAATCGAAAATGCAAAAACTAATTTAATGACTGTACCATCAGTGGGAACTACCATCCCACATGAAGTTACAGGTGTATATGGAGCAGGGAAAGTATTTTTAAAACCAGCTTCAGAAGGTACTGGAATTATTGCTGGTGGGGCTGTTCGTGCTGTATTCGAACTCGCTGGTATCAATGACATTTTATCAAAATCTATTGGATCATCAACACCAATCAACATGGTTCGTGCAACATTTGCAGGTCTTAAGGAATTAAGAACTGTAGAAACAGTTGCAAAACTTCGTGGTCTTGATGTATCGGAGATCAGATAGTATGAAATTAGAAATCAAACTAACAAGAAGTCTAATTGGTAAAAAACCTAATCAAGTTAAAACAGCACATGCATTAGGATTAAGAAAAATGAATCAAGTTGTAGTTAAAGAAACTAATGATGCCATTAACGGTATGATTAAAACAATTTCTCACTTGGTTTCAATTAACGAAGTAGAGTAAGGAGGTATAACCATGTTAAATGAATTAAGACCCGTAGAAGGTGCTCGAAAAAAACGTAAACGTTTAGGTAGAGGACCAGGCAGTGGTACTGGAGGAACCTCTGGTAAAGGTGACAAAGGTCAACTTGCTCGCTCAGGTGGGGGACCACGTCCAGGTTTTGAAGGTGGACAAATTCCATTTTTCCAAAGACTTCCTAAAAGAGGTTTTAAAAATGTTAACCGTAAAGAATTTGCTGTTATCAACATGTCAGATTTAAACTTATTTAATGACGGAGATGTTGTAACACCGGAAGCATTAATCGCTAAAAATGTTTTAAAGAAATTAAAATCAGGCGTTAAAGTATTGGCGAATGGTGAATTAGAGAAAAAACTAACTGTAAAAGCTCATTCATTCTCTAAAGCAGCTGAAGAAGTAATCGTCAAAGCCGGTGGAACAGTAGAGGTGATCTAAGGTGTGGTTACGTATTAAAAGAATTCTAAGTAATAAAACTGTGATGCTAAGATTAGCATTCACATTAGCTATATTATTAGTAGTTCGAATTGGTAGTCATATTACGGTCCCACTTTTTGACACAAAGGCAATCGTAGATTTCATGAACCAAAGTGGTAGTTTCGTTGCGATTTTAAATAATTTTAGCGGTCAGTCACTTGAGAGATTTTCAATATTGTCATTGGGTATTTCCCCATATATCACTGCATCTATTGCGATTCAGTTATTACAAATGGTTATTCCACAATTAAAAGAGTGGAATGAACAAGGTGAAGCTGGAAAACAAAAGATTAATCAAACAACTAGATATCTTGCAATTGTCTTAGCATTCTTGCAAGGTTACGCTTTAATTATTGGTGTTTCAGTAGGACCTGGTACAGCGCTTATTCCAAGTTTAGAAGCTTCTATCACTTCAGGTGGTATGAGATATTTCTTCTACATCTATATGGCATTAGTTATGGCTGGTGGTACGGCATTAATGATTTGGCTAGGTGGATTAATCACTAAAAAAGGTGTAGGTAATGGGACATCATTACTAATTGTTGCAGGTATTGTAACAAGCTTACCAACGATGTGGACAACACTATGGATTAAATACATCACAAATGGCACATCAGGTTGGTCAATCGTTTGGTTTATTGTAATTTTAATGTTATATCTAGGCATCTTACTTGGTGTTGTGTATATGCAAATTGCAACTAGAAAAGTCCCAGTACAATATGCAAATCGTCAAGGTAAATCAGATTCTAATATTCCAATGAAATTAAACAGTGCCGGCGTTATCCCGGTAATCTTTGCACAAACGGTCATGAGTATTCCACTTACGGTCGCAGGATTTGCTGGTCAATCAAGTGGTACAGGGTGGATTAATAATATTTTTAGTTCACAAAAACCAATTGGTTTTATCTTATATGTTATTTTAATTGTAGTATTCACATTCTTTTATGCATTTATGACCATCAACCCAGAAAAGATTGCGAATAACTTATCAAATTCAAATGCATACGTCCCAGGTATTAGACCAGGACAAGACACACAAGACTATGTCGCAAAATTATTATTCAAGATCACTGTAATTGGTACAACATATTTAGTAATACTAGCTGTCCTACCAATTCTAACATCCGTAGTATTTGGATTTACTGGTAATGAAGCTCAAGCGATTACTTTAGGTGGTACAAGTTTATTAATTATCGTCGGTGTTGCTATAGAGACTACACAACAAATTGAAACAGATGCAAGTCAAACAGATTATAGCGGCATTTTCAAGTAAGATAGGATGACACCTATGCGAATCATTATCATGGGCCCGCCTGGAGTAGGTAAGGGTACAGAAGCAGAAATACTAATTAAGCATTATAAAATACCACATATTTCAACTGGTAATATCTTTAGAGAACTATTTAAAGATGAGACAACAATTGGTAAAATAGCTAAGTCATATATTGACAAAGGTGAACTTGTACCAGATGATATTACTAATGAAATTGTTCGCCAAAGGTTATCAAAACCAGATGTTGTTAAAGGGTTTTTATTTGATGGATACCCTCGAAATATTGAGCAAGCAAAAGCTTTAGATCAAATTCTAGAAGAAAAAGGTTGGAAGTTAAATGCTGTGATCAATATTCAAACAACAGATGATTTAATCATTGACCGTATAAGCGGGCGTAGAGTATGTGCAGATTGTGGATCTATCTATCATAGAGTCAACAACCCTTCTAGCTTAAGTGGGATATGTGATAAATGTGGTGGAAAATTGATTCAAAGAGATGATGATAGTAAAGAAACGGTACTCAGAAGATTAAAAATCTACTATGACCAAACTGAACCTGTCATTGGATATTATAAACATTCAGGATTAATGGTTAACGCTGATGGCTCACAAGCTATTGCGAAAACAAATGCTGATATTATGAAAGCATTAGGTGAGATGAATTGATTCAAATCAAATCAAAACGCGAAATCGAGTTGATGCGTGAAGCAGGACGCATCTTAGAAGAGACAAGAAACATGCTAAAAGAGCATGTAAAACCAGGTATAACGACACATCATCTCGATCAGCTCGCCGAAAAATTTATTATAAGTCTTGGAGCATCCCCATCATTTAAGGGTTACAATGGCTTTCCAGGATCCATTTGTGCTTCAGTGAATGAAGTCGTTGTTCACGGTATTCCTTCAAAACGTAAAGTTTTAAAAGAAGGCGATATTATTACATTAGATTTTGGTGTCAATTATAAAGGATATCACGCTGACTCAGCTACGACTTATCCAGTCGGACAGATTGATTCAAAACTTGAAACATTATTAAAAGTCACAGAAGAATCATTATATGCTGGCCTTGCTCAAGCAAAGCCAGGCAATCACGTCTCAGATATATCACATGCAATAGAGTCTTATGTGAAACCTTATGGATATGGCATTGTTGAAGAGTTTACTGGTCATGGGATTGGTAGAGAATTACATGAAGAACCGTATGTTCCAAATTTCGGACTTCCTCATTTAGGACCTATTTTAAAACCTGGCATGACATTTTGTGTAGAGCCTATGATTAATTTAGGAACTAAGCGTGTAAAAGTCTTAACAGATAATTGGACAACCGTCACTGTTGATCGCAAACCGAGTGCTCATTTTGAACACATGATTGTGATCACGGAAACTGGATATGACATTTTAACATCATTTAAAAAGGAGTGAATCTATGGCAAGAGAAGACTTAATTGAAGTAGAAGCAAAAGTTATTGAAGTATTACCAAATACAAAGTTCAAAGTTGAACTTATTCAAAATGGCCATATTGTATTGGCTCATGTTTCTGGTAAAATCCGCATGCATAACATACGCATTTTACCTGGTGATAAAGTAACAGTAGAATTGTCACCATACGATTTATCGCGCGGCAGAATAACATATCGCCGTAAGTAAGGAGGATCACTTATGAAAGTGAAAGCATCGGTAAAAAAAAGAAGTGAAGACGACATCATCGTCAGACGTAAAGGTAAAGTTTACGTAATTAATAAAAAAATAAAAAGACATAACCAAAGACAAGGTTAATAGGAGGAACTATGGCAAGAATAGCAGGCGTTGACATTCCACGCGACAAGCGCGTCGTGGTTTCGTTGACCTA
>CAYJDZ010000089.1:0-5672 GCA_964368955.1 uncultured Mariniplasma sp. | reverse complement strand
AAAATATTATTCTTCAAAAGGATAAAAGAAGATTTAAATCATGTTGTATAAAAAAGGAAAGCGCTCAACTGAGCGCTTTTTTGTTATATAAATAAATTATGATTAGCTTCTTGAGTGTCTCCTAAATAAGTTGCTACTCCAGCGATTTCAATGCCATCAATTAATTCTTCTTCTTTAATACCCATGATATCCATACTCATTGCACATGCAGTAACTTTAACACCCATGTCCATTGCAGTTTTCATAAGCACTTGAAGTGAATCAACATTTTTCTTCTTCATAATACCTTTAATCATCTTAGAGCCCATACCACCCATATTCATATTTGAAATAGGAAGTTTTTCAGTGCCTCTTGGCATCATTTTGCCAAACATCTTTTCTATAAATGATTTTTTAACTCTAACTCTTTTTGGTTTTCTTAAAATATTTAATCCCCAGAAAGTGAAGAATAGCGATACATCTTTACCCATTGATTTTGCACCGTTTGCGATAATAAATGCCGCAATTGCTTTATCTAAGTCTTGACTAAACACGACAATGGTTGTACCATTTTTATCGTTTTTAACTTCAATTCCTTTTTGGATATTTTTTTGTGCTCCCTTTTGAATATGAGCAACAATAATATTATTTTCTTTTTGAACGTTTAACAAGGTATTGCCTGTTTTATCTGACCAAGACTTAATATCTTTCATAAATCCTGGATCGGTTGCTTTAACTTCTAAGATGTTTCCATCTTCAACATCTTTCATCGCTTTATATACTTGAACGATTGGACCAGGACATTGTAGGCCACAAGCATCAATTGATAACGAGATTTTTGATTCTTTGACAATCGGAATAGCTTGTTCTTGTTTTTGTTGATCTACAACTGGAACACCTAAGTCATCAGTTAATGTGAAACAAATTTCAGATCCTTCATGATCAAATACACAACTATAAGATTTAAGACCACCATCTAGGTTTTTAACATTAAATCCATTTTGTTTTAGAATTCTAGTTGCTGTATATCCTCTAGTTCCAACATGACAATAAACGTAAATTTGTTGGTCTTTAGGAATTTCGCTTAACCGTTCTCTAAGAACAGTTAAAGGAATATTAACTGAGCCTGGAAGCGATTCTAAGATGTATTCTGGTTCTTCACGAATATCAAGAATATAACTACCCTTAGAAGCTAGTTCTTGCATATCTTGCCATGTAATCGTCTCTACTAAACCATGTAATATGTTTTCAGCTACAAAGCCTACCATATTAACTGGATCTTTAGCTGATGAGAATGGTGGGGCATAAGCTAGATCTAGATTTTTTAAATCTGTGACTTTAAGTTTGGCATAAATTGCTGTTGATAGGACATCAATACGTTTATCAACACCATCATCTCCACCGATTGCTTGTGCACCATATATTTCTTCTGTTTCAGGATTAAATAGTACTTTCATTGAAATGACTGATGATCCTGGATAATAACTTGCATGATTGGTTGGATGAATATGAATACCTTTGTAAGGTAGTCCTAATTGTTTTAATGTTTTTTCATTGGCTCCAGTTGAAGCAACTGTCACATCAAATATTTTAGCTGCTGATGTTGCAAGTGTTCCTGGATATTCATCTTTAATACCACAAATATGATTTGCTACAAAACGTCCTTGCTTATTTGCTGGACCAGCTAATGCTGCAGACATTGGTTTATGCGTGACCATGTTTTGAATTTCAATAACATCGCCTATCGCATAAATATCTTTATTTGAAGTTAACATGTTTTTGTTAACCTTTATAGAACCACGTTCTGTTAAATCAAGGTTTGCTTTTTTAGCTAATATATTATCTGGTCTAACACCAATCGCAAATATGATTAAATCTGTTAAAATTGTTAACCCTGAAGATAGCGTTATTTTTTTGCCTTCTTGTTCAAATGATTTAACACCATCATTTAAGACTAGACCAACGCCATGTTCAACAATTTTTTGATGAATAATTTGAGCCATTTCATAGTCAAACATTCCCATCACTTGAGGTGCCATTTCAACTAAAGAAACTTTAATCCCTAAATGATGAAGGTTTTCCATCATTTCCACCCCAATAAAACCGCCACCAATGACAACAGCTTTTTTAGGTTTTTCAACTTCAATAAATTTCAATATAACATCCATATCAGGAATATTTCTTAAAGTAAATAGATTTTTAGCGTCATTTATGCCTGGTATTGGTGGTTTAATAGGTTGACTACCCGTTGAAATAACTAATTTATCATATGTTTCTTCATAAGATTTATTATCTTTAAGATTTTTTACAACAACCTTATTATTTTGTGAATCAATATCAATTACTTCAGAGAAATTTCTAATATCAATATTAAACTTTTTATGCATGTCATCAATTGTTTGCACAATCAAACTATCTCTTGACGGAATAATTCCACCAATATGATAGGGCAATCCACAGTTTGCAAATGAAATATATTCACCGCGTTCAATTAATATGATTTCTGCAGATTCATCTAATCTTCTAAGACGTGCTGCGGTCGTTGCACCACCTGCAACACCACCAATAATTATTATTTTTTTACTCATGTTTTTCTACCTCCGACCTCATTAATCATACGCTTTTTGGCTATAAATGTCAATAAATATAATCTAAATCACTTATTTCACATTTTATGAATATCTAACTATTTTTAATTTTTAGATAACATTTTTAAAAAAATTTTAGATAGCCTAAATAATGTTTTTTTACGATTAAAACATATCATATTAATTAATTTATGATAAACTAAAAATAGAGGTGAATCTAAGATGAAAAAAATATTAATAACTGGCTTTACTCCTTTTGGTGGAGAAGATCTTAATCCCTCTTATGAGGCAGTTAAGCAACTTCCTAATCAAATATTAGACTATGCTATTATAAAAAAAGAAATCAAGACTTCTTTTCACACATCTCATGAAGAACTCATTTTATCTATTTCAGAAGTTGAACCTGACGCAATCATTTTAGTCGGTCAAGCTGGTGGCTATAAAAACGTTAGGATTGAAAGAGTTGCTATAAATATTGCTGATGCAACTATTCTTGATAATGATCACTATATGCCACATGATCAATTCATTATCAATTCTGGTTTACCAGCATTTTTTTCTACACTTCCTATAAAAAAAATAGTTGAAAATTTAATGGATGAAGGCATTCCTGCCGTTATATCGAATTCTGCAGGTACATTTGTCTGTAATCACTTGATGTATCATATGCTTCACTATCTAAGCAAAATCAACAAAAACATACCAGCTGGCTTTATCCATGTTCCCTATATTTTTTCCCAAGTTATTGATAAACCAAATACATATGCTACTGACCTTAACACTTTGACAAATGCGATTGAAATAGCTATTAAAACGACTATTAAGGAGTTTTCATGAAAAATTATACTGTTAAATCACTCATTCAAAAAATTGATCACAATGAAATTTCGATTAAAGACATTACCAATTATTATCTTAACCGGATTTCAAAGTATGATCCATATCTCAACTCAATCGCAGAAATTAATCCTGATATTCATAAAATTATTGATGACATCCAATATGCACCTAAAAAAAGTATGCTACATGGTATTCCAATCGTTATCAAAGATAACATTCAAACACATGATCTCATGCATACAACAGCTAATAGTTATGCTTTAAAGGACTTTATTGCTCCATTTGATGCAACTATCGTAGAAAAATTAAGAGCCGCTGGAATGGTTCTACTGGGTAAAGCAAATTTATCTGAATTTGCTTATTATATGAGTTATGATGACATGCCAAGCGGCTATGGATCACTTCATGGACAAGTAAAAAACCCTTATGATGAAAAAATTGATCCACTTGGATCTTCTACTGGATCGGCTGTAAGTGTTGCTGCTGATTTAATTCCAATTTCAATTGGCACCGAAACAAATGGTTCTTTAATGGCTCCAGCCTATATGAACAGCATCACATCAATAAAACCTTCCCTAGGTTTTGTCTCAAGATATGGTATTATCCCTATTTCTCAATTTCAAGATACACCAGGACCTATGGCTAAAACTGTTGAAGACTGTGCGCTATTACTAGATGTGATTTACGGTTATGACTCCAAAGATTTAATGACTTCTATTTGTAAAACTTATCGTCCTAACTTTTATGAAGCAACAAAAAAAACGATAAAAAATAAAACGATTGCTATTTTAAATTATATCTATAAAGACTTTAAATATTCTGATGAAGAACTAGAAATCTTAAGAAAAGCTAAGGAGTTGTTCACTCACCTTGGAGCAAGTGTGATTACAATTGACTTTGAATTAGATGATTTAAATAACGATGAAACACTTCTTATAGAATTTAAACATGACATCAATGCCTACTTTAGTTCTTTAAAAGAGAGCATCCCTATTAAATCTTTGGAAAATCTAATTGATTTCAATAAACAAAATCAAGAAAAATGCCTCGTTTATGGCCAGTCTATTTTTGAAGCATCACAAAAAACAAGTGGTAATCTAGATGACTCTGCATATAAAGAAACTAAAACAAAACAAATGAAAATTGCAGAAAAGCTTGAAAACACTTTAAAAACATATCATCTTGATGCGGCAATTTCTACGATGAGGAACTCTTATGCACCAATATATGGAAATCCAACAATCAGCGTTCCAGCTAAGCCACTCATTGATTTAAATCCAATTTCTATGGTTTTCTTTGGTAAAAAATATGATGATGAAAATTTGATTACCATTGCTCATCATTATGAAACTCATACTAACTTACGGATAGCACCAAAATTAAAAGGATGAAATTAATCTCATCCTTTTTATTTTGCAATTATTAGTAAACTATAATAAGAAATTCTCTTTATTAGAGTGTTTCTTCTTCGTAAGTTTCATTTTCTTCATACCAAAGTTTAGCAGCCATGATTTCTTCTTTGCTTAATTGATGTCCATAGTCTGTCCAAAAGACATCAACCTCTGCATTTGCACTTTCAAATATTTGTGTAAGTTCTTCTACTTCATGGGCAGGCATCATTTGATCAGCTTGGCCAGCTCCAATAAATATTTTCGCATCTTTTAGATTTGCAAGCTCAACATCTCTAATGGGGACCATTGGATGAAATAAAATTGCTTTCTCAAAAGCTTTTTCATAATGAAATAAAATAGAAACAATCATGTTGGCTCCATTCGAATATCCAACTGCGGTCACTTGATCTCTATGAAACTTATAAGTTTTTGAGCATTCATCTATAAAATCTCTAATATGATGTGTCTCTTTAATCAAACTTTCATAATCAAAAGCGACCATTGATTTTCTCTTATAAAATCGTGGCATACCATATTCAAGCACATCACCTCTAAGACTTAGAACATTTGCTTGTGGATCGATAATTTTCCCAATTGATAATAAATCTTTTTCATTTCCACCAGTCCCATGAAAAAGAACTATAGTTTTATCATTTGTTCCTTTTATATATATATGTATCATATCGTTCCTCCTCATAACTTTAAAAAAAATTAAAATCTATCAGTGGATGTCTTCGAGTTTTTTATCTTTATAAATACAGTTTACCACTAAACTATAATAGAAACTAAACTTTTTGGAAAAATATAATCTTTAAACCCTTTTTTTAAATATTTATTGATTGCTAAAGATGCAGCTGTTCCATCACTTATTGCT